>DOFS01000532.1 GCA_003523945.1 Nitrospiraceae bacterium
AATTAGAAAATCGCATTGCCGTGTTGCTGGGTGGGCGCATGGCGGAGGAGTTGGTCTTCGGAGAGGCCTCAACGGGAGCGGCTGATGATTTGCAAAAAGCGACCACCATCGCCAAGCGGATGGTCAAAGATTATGGCATGAGCGATAAATTGGGAACCGTGGCGTTAGATGAATCTGTTCAGCCGACTTTTTTGAAAAATATGGAGTCGCATTCTACCCCGACCTATTCCGAGCACACAGCTCAACAGGTCGATCAGGAGGTGCGCCGCCTCATTGAAGAGCAAGGAAATCGTGTCCGGGACTTGCTGACGAAGCTTCGACCGGTGTTGTTGAACGGTGCCGAGACACTGTTGAAGGCTGAAGTTATGACGGGGGAAGAGTTAAAGGCCTTTCTCCACGAAAAGGAAGAAGAGCCCATACCAGGATAGTCTCAACCGGCAATAGTAATTTCGTAAGTTGCCATCACGGTTACCTTTCCAATCCCAATACTTCTATCATGCCTGGATGGCATGATATTCAATCAGGCCATTGCCGGAACATACGGCAGTGGCTTTCCTCTTCCTCCTCCTTATAATCGGTTAAATCATAAAACGAATGTATGCTTTCTCATCCCCATATTTTCTCTATATTTGTCTAACCGCTGAAATCCACAATCCAGGATTGATGATGGGATAACATCACATACATTCCAAGGGTGTTGTCCTATAACAACGGAGTGATGATATTTTAAATAAAGTTTGGCGTGTTTCCGGGGCATTGAACTGATAAAACGATGTAACCGAAGGACAAGGCATGTTTAAAACGATCATCGAACCCTTCCGTATTAAAATGGTTGAACGTATCCGGATGACGACCGAATCTGAACGTCGGGAATTAATTGCCAAAGCCGGGTACAACGTGTTCCGGCTGCACTCCGATGATGTCCTGATCGATCTCCTGACCGATAGTGGCACCGGGGCCATGAGTGCGAAGCAGTGGGCGGCCATTATGCGGGGGGATGAAAGTTACGCCGGAAGTCCATCGTTTTACCGGTTTGAAGCCGCGGTACAGGAACTTATGGGATTCCCGTTCGTGATTCCGACCCATCAGGGGCGGGCGGCGGAACGCATTCTCTTTTCCACCATCTGCAAGACCGGTGACGTGGTCCCGAACAACACGCATTTTGATACGACCGGAGCTAATGTGGAATTTTGCGGAGCCAGGGCGGTGAATGTCCCCTGTTCCGAATTGGCGGATCTGTCCAGCGAATTTCCCTTTAAAGGGAATATGGATGTGGCAGGATTGCGGAAGGTCTTTGAACAAGAGGGCAGGGAACGGATACCCCTGGTGATGCTGACCGTGACGAACAATTCCGGAGGCGGGCAACCGGTGTCGATGGCCAACGTGAAGGAAGTGGCCAAGGTCTGCAAGGCTTTTGACCGCCCGTTGTATCTGGATGCCTGCCGGATTGCCGAAAATGCCTATTTCATCAAACTTCGGGAACCGGGATTTCAACAGAAGTCGGTCCGTGAAATCGTCCGGGAAATGTGTGACCTGGCCGATGGTTGCACGATGTCCGGTAAAAAAGATGCCATCGTCAATATCGGAGGATTTCTCGCGACGCGTAACGCCGAACTGGCTCAACTGGAACAAAACCTGCTGATCCTGACCGAGGGATTTCCCACCTACGGAGGGTTGGCCGGCCGTGATCTGGAAGCGATGGCCGAAGGGCTGAAAGAAGGGGTGGATGAGGATTACCTCCACTATCGCATTACCTCCACGGGATATCTGGGCAATCACTTACATCAAGCGGGCGTGCCCATTTTGTGGCCGCCGGGCGGACATGCCATCTATCTGGACGCCGGCCGTTTTTCGCCCCACCTCAAGCCGCTCGATCTGCCGGGGATCTCGCTGTGTGTGGAACTCTATGTGCTGGGAGGCATCCGGGCAGTGGAAATCGGTACGGCCATGTTTGGAAAACGTAATAGGGAAACCGGAAAAGAAGAACCGGGCCCCCGCGAACTGGTGCGGTTGGCGATTCCCAGGCGGGTCTACACCCAAAGCCATGTGGACTACATTGTGGAAGTGGTGGAAGAAGCGTTCCGGCGCCGGGAAAGTTTGAAGCCGTTCCGCTTTTTCGAACAAGCGCCGTTTCTCAGACATTTCACCGCTTGGTATGAAATGGGATCACTGCCTTAGTCATCGCATTGTGGAGATTGTCTCATCATTTACGATTGCAAATTTCTTCAGGCTACTTAATTATCTGCCGGCTAAGCCTTGCCCGTCCTCAACGAAGCGACAGTCAAATGGCCCTTCCTAATACATCATGTCCGGATTTTGATAATGTTTGAATTCTATGAGATTGTTTGATGGGTCTTTCAAAAAGAAGGTGAAATGTTCTTCCGGTTTTCCCTTGAATCGAATCGTCGGATTTTGAAAAAAATCAATTGCCTTTAATTTTACAAGATCCAGAACCTGGTCAAAGTCCTTTCTTTCCCGAAATGTGATTCCAAAATGCCGGGGATAGATTTCCGGGGTCAAATCAATTTTATCTGGAGCCAAATGACAAACCACTTGATCTCCGAACACATTTAACGTAATGCGGTCCGGATATCTTCGTCCAAGTTTACAGCCAAGCTTGGTCACATAGAACTCCACAGCTTCATCTAGATTTCCACAGGGAATCGCCAAGTGGAACACGTTATCCGGGTTTCTCATCCGCCATGCCTGTTCTCAAACACCTCTAAGGTGTCCGCACGAAGACCCAGCCTCAGGGTTTCAAGTGAAAGGACGTCACTAAAGGCAATGTTTCCTAAACTCACGTCACTTCCCAATCGTCTAGTAAAGTAAACCTGGAGGGTTTTGGTGGGAGCCTCAAAAATGACATCCTTCATGGATAGAGAGGAGCCAATAATTTCGGAGATCAGTCCATATCTGATTTCGCCGTCTGCCCGGCAAATTCCGCTGTGTCCGCTCTCCCGGGCTTCAGCAATCACTTTTACAGCCCCGGCCTCTAAATCCTGCGTCATGTAGTCAATCCATTGTGCTGGGTACAATTCCAGCGATCGCTGGCTATCTTTGTACCCAACCTCACTCAATACCTTAAACTCCTTGGAAAAATTCTTAATGTGGTTGGCTTTTTCTTTTTGATCTAAATTGATTGTGCCATTGGAGATTTCCATGTACTGACAGTTCCATTGTTTGTGGTATTGGTAGAAGCGATCCAGTTTTCCCTGGATGACGGATTTTTCAAAAAACGTTCCACCAAAGAATATGTTGATGCCGTGAGACGTGGCATAATTGATTTTTTTCTCAATATCCTTTGTCAAAAGCGCTGTGCACCAACCGAACTTAATGAAATCGATCAGCTCACTATAGCTGTCCACGGCATCAAAAAAATATTGCGTCGGAACTCCTGCGTCCAGCAGCAGAGTTAATCCACTTGCCCGTGGTTTTTTGGTTCGTGCCGGAAGGTCAAACATATCTATCATTGCGCCACTTGTTCGATTGTAGGAAGGCCTGCCTTGGTGACATGAAGCACTACCGCAGAATCGCTTTCCTGAGAGCATAGCTCAAGGTCCCTTGGATCAAACGCCGGCTGGGAAGGATCGACAAATTTTTTCGCACAGTCGCTCGTTCGAATTCTCTTCGTAACATCCTCCACAGGTATCCTATGACGGTCAGTGATGAGATCTTCTATATACTGTGCGCAAGCAAGGTCTTCATCACTTGTCGGATGAGAAGCGATGATTCTGATGGTTTTTCTCTGATTGTTCGCGTTGAGCTGTTTGACATATAAGGCGGTTCTCTTTGCGTTAATGAAGGCGGCCACGAAAACGTGGGCACCCTGTAAGGCACGAAGTGCTGCCTCGGTCCCATAGGTTGTTTTAAGTATAAGCGTTTTTTCTTGTAAATTTAATTGGGAAAACGCATAGGGAGAGTTGGGAAGGTCAAACCCGGGCACTGGTAACCCATCACGTTCACCGGCCAGAATGTACTCCGGGTTTTGTTGTTTCAAGGCTAATGCCGTCTTGATGGTATCGACCAAGCGGATCCGTTGGGCCCCTTGCGTCATGGCAATATGGGCAACAGTGAATGCCCGTATGACATCAATGACAATATGTATACCACCGGACTCTAACTGGGTCTTTGGTCCCTGGATAATATGAATTTCCATCGCCTTTATCTGAAAGATGAAGGTCTCCCCGACTGACCCTCCTACACTTCTTCTCCGCAGGCAGATATAAATTGTGTAAGTTCCAGATCAATATATTTTCTGAGATTGAACATTGACCGGATAGCTCCTCAATTTCACTTGCACACTTTTATTGCGAAAGATCCTGTCTCTCTTGTTTCGCCAATTCGACCACCTTGGCCAAACCGGCCACAGTTGGTGAATCCCAAATGCTCTGCAAGGGCAAGCCAACTCCATAGACGGCTTTGAGCCGATTAATAACTTTGATCATTCGAATGGATTCCCCACCCAACTCAAAGAAATTGTCATGGATGCCGATATGGTCAACATTTAGCACTTCTTCCCATATCTTGATTAACCTTTCTTCTATTGACGTGCGGGGTGCCGCATAAGCTGCAGGGGTTTCTTGCCTCAGCCCGAACTTCTCTGAGAGCTCGAGGCGCTGAACTTTTCCTGTCGTGCTATGGGGGATTTCCTCTACGATTCTCACGCGAGACGGGACCTTAAAGTGCGCCAGTCGGTTGGACGCGAACTTTCGAATCTCATCAGGTGTGGCCGATGCTCCCTGTCGCAACACCACTGCGGCTGCCACGTCTTCTCCAAGTGTTGCATGGGGCATGGAAAAGGAAACGGCCTGTGCGACAGCTGGATGTTCCAAGAGCACACCCTCGACTTCTCGAGGAATAATTTTCTCTCCTCCACGGTTAATTAAATCCTTGAGGCGTCCATTTAGGAATAGATAGCCTTCCTGGTCTAAATACCCTTGATCTCCCGTCCGGAACCAACCATTGATAAACGCCTCTCTGTTGGCTTCAGGGTTATCTTCGTACCCCTGTATGACGTTCGTGCCACGGATCACCACTTCGCCGGTTTGACCCGCTGCCAGTAAGTTTCCGTGTTCATCCATCACCCCCACCTCCGGCCCCGCCGGCAACCCTGCAGAACCAGGTTTTCGTTGCCGGGGAGGGAGTGGATTGCTAGTGATTTGAGGCGCCGCCTCCGTCATGCCATAGGATTCAATGACCGGCGCATTGAATACGCGTTCTAATTCCGTCATGACTGAAAAGGGTAAGGGGGCAGATGCTGAGCGGATAAATCGCAGGGGACAGCGAGCAATAATTTCACTATGGTCTGCTGCCTCATTCAGAATTGCCTGATGCAAAGTTGGAACAGCCGTATACCAGGAAGGGCGAAAACTTTCCAACCATTCAAAAAACCGTTGTGAATCAAAGGCTGGGGGGCACACCACACTCGCACCGGCTAACAGGGATGAAAACACGGCGCAGAGACCATGAATGTGGTAGAGGGGCATGATGTTTAAGCATCGATCACGTTGAGTCAGTTCCAGGATTTTCCGAATGCTATGAGCCGAAGTCCAGATATTTCTATGTGTCAGAGACACCAGTTTAGAAGATTTTGTCGTGCCGGAAGTATGAAGTAGCAACGTGACATCATCCGAATGGGCGAATCCTCCATTCAGTTGAAAGTTTGATTTGTTTCCGGTCAGGGTAAAAACGCCGGACGGCTCTTTTTGAAGGGGCGAGAGCTCTAACACAGGAATATTTCTGGCTTGCGCAACGGCCCTTGCTGGTGAAAGGCTCCCTGCCTGAAGAACTAGGGCCTTGGGTTTCAGATCTGAGAGGTAAAAGTTAAACTCGTCCGCATGCAGTGCCGGATTTAATGGGGCACCAATAGCATGTGCCATGACCGCCAAGGAAGCGGTGGTCATTTCAGGTCCGGTTGGCAGTACCAGTGCCACTCGGTCGCCACGACCCACACCAAGTTCATTCATTGTGTTGCCTGTTTCGACAATATGGCGATGCAATCGATGAAAGGTAAGCGGAAGCCGGTTCCCGGGCGCAACAACGGCTATAGCCTCGGGAGTCTGCTCAGAAAAGTTCTGTAACACCGAAGGGAGGTCAATACATTCAGATGACAAGAGAAAAGAATCCTGTTTGCCAGCCATCTTACTCACCTTCTACAAAGTCTAAATTAATTACGATTTAAGACCACGAATAATTAGTTGGATATGTACGGGATTAAAGCCTGTTGCAATTGTGACCCATTCACGACCCCGGCTTAGAAATCTGAAAATATGATGACGGATCCACAAATTGCTCACATTTTAGCAACCAGGAAGGTATTGTAAAGGATATGAAATGGGATGTATTTTTAGACCGCTCAGCCTGGACTGTCTCTCACATGGGGACAATCAACTCTGCCTCAGAAAAGGTACTCTTACCGGTGTAATCTCATGTAGAACTCACATGGGAATACTGCCATAAAATTGACTGGATGCTGTATCTCCCATACTCACAAGGAATGCCCTTGCCTAACTGCGCCAGAATTAGGATACATATTTTGAAAAGAATTGGCCCATTCAATTAGATTTTCAAGTGCTCTTTGAATGATTGGGACGGAAGAGCATGAATTGAAGGAGATAGGTTAATGTCCTTTAGACGAGGATTTTTTTAAAAATCCATGACAGGTATCCCATGCACCTTTTTTCGGACTCCTGGATATTCGTGTCAGCACCGCCATGTCTGGTAAACATAATATGAAAACCGGAAATGAAGAACCGGGTCCCCGCGAACTGGTGTGGTTGGCGATTCCCAGGCGGGTCTATACCCAAAGTCATGTGGATTATATCGTGGAAGTGGTGGAAGAAGCGTACCGCCGTGGGGAAAGATTAAAGCCGTTTCGCTTTCTTGAACAAGCTCCCTTTCTCAGATATTTTACCGTTCGTTACGAAAGGGTAGAACGCTCAGGAAACCGACATAGTGCGGGTGGGAAATGAAGAAAAGCCCGAGTGAAGTCGGGCCGCGGTATATAAGAGCAGCCCTAACATTTGAAAACTGAGGCAACCTCCGTCATCGGGCTGACAGCATTGGATCATTCCTGATGTGGTGAAATTCCAGTTATAGAAAAGGGAATGAAAAAATCCTAATCCTTTTATTCTTT
>DOFS01000442.1 GCA_003523945.1 Nitrospiraceae bacterium
TTGCCCCAGGAGAATCGAAGACCTATACCTATTATGCCGATCCTTTTAACGGTGAAATTTCATCACTGGTATGGGACTGGGGAAATGTGATGCTTAACCCACGTAACGGTCTGTTCGGAGCCGTCATCATCGGACCTAAGGGGTCGCAATATCGTGATCCAAAGACCGGTGCGGACATTTCGTTGAAAAACAGCTGGGAGGCGGATGTGATTATTGACCGGACTATTCCTGGTCAGGAAAACCGAAAAAATTACCGCGATGTGGCTTTGCTCTTTCAGGACGAAGACAACATCATTGGTACCAGTTTTATGCCGTACGTACAGAATGTCGCCGGTCTCACCGGTGTGAATTATCGGTCTGAACCCTATCCTCATCGTGAAGAGACGGGTTGTACTCTTGGTCGTATGTTCCAGCCCTGTGAAGTAGATAATCCACAGGATCCGGTTACGCCTATTATTCAGGCCCATGCCGGGGATCCTGTGAGAATTCACGTGTTCGGTGCAAACAGCGAACAAAACGGAATGTTTAGTGTCGAAAAGCATGAATGGCCGATCGAGCCATTCATGCCTGGGGCCGACCAAATCAGTGTGGTCGAATTCGCTGGATCAGAGACCATTGATGTGTTTATTCCCTCTGCAGGGGGGGTTGATCAACTCCCCGCAGATTATGTTTGGAATAACCAACGTCTTCCCTATTCCCAATCAGGTCAATGGGGCTATCTCAGGGTGCTCCCAAAGAACGATCAACGAATCTTGCCACTCGAAGGTAGTGCGAGTGGGGTCAAGCAGGCTTCGATTGATCCGGTGGAAGCTGGGAGGGTATTGCCTGTGGCGGTTAAGTAACCAATTTTATCAATAGGGCTGGTTCCAAAATGGGGGATTCGTAAGGATCCCCCATTTTTTTATCTTCTGAAACATTCAATTTTCTCTGTTTGGACTTACGGATGATTCATTGCATTCTTAATTTTCCGAATCATTCCATAGAGTAGACCCAAGGAAAAGGGATCGTTTCTGGAGAAGACAGAAAACCAAATCTATATTTTCTACAAATTTTATAATTTTCTTCTTATGGATTCTTTAATTACTGGGACATTCACTTTTCTTTTTGGTGGGGAACCGTGATAATTTTTCTATCGGTTATATCCCTTGACCTCGCCAAAAGCTGAAGCTACGATTTAAATCATTGCTGAAAAAAATTAAATCTCAGGTAAATGCGGTCTTTCATGAAAGACAAGGTGAGTTTGGACCTTTACCTGGGGTGATGAATTCTCTAATTTTTCCATCAGTGAAGTCCCACCCATCTGGTTAAATTGGAGGGGGTTTATGTGTGCAACACGAAAAATGAAAAAGTTTGTTGTGATGGGCTTGTTGGTGGCCTGGCTGGTTTTGGTGTCCGGTATAATCGTCTGGGCTTTTGACGTGTCCGACGTACGACCAGAGTGGACAGACGAGGGAAAGAACTTGGCTTTGCAGCGGGCGAAATGGCCGATCAAGCAAAAGAGTGTGGTGATTCCATCGGGATGGTTTACCATGGGAAGCAATAAGAAACTGGATCGGAAGGCCTATAGGCCTGAGTTGCCTCAACGCCAGGTATATCTGGATGCTTTTGAGATCGATGTCTATGAAGTGACAGCATTAGAGTATTTGCGGTTTGTTGTGGATACGGAACGTCCGCCGTTACCAGACTGGAAATACGATGGGGGGAATTTTCAAGAGAGTATGGCGCATCACCCGGTGATGCATGTCTCATGGTATGAGGCAGATGCCTATTGCCGGTGGGCTGGCAAACGGTTGCCAACGGAGGCAGAATGGGAAAAAGCTGCCAGGGGAACAGATGCACGGATTTATCCATGGGGAAATACTCCGGCAGGTCTTTCTCGAGCTAATTTTGGGAGAACGGGCATATCCGGACCAGTCCGTGATCGACCTGAGAGGTTGCTTCTTTATCCGCCTATTATTTCGGTTGATAAGTATGAAAACGGGATCAGTCCTTATAATGTTTGGCAAATGGCCGGGAATGTCGCAGAATGGGTGAAGGATTGGTACGATCCGGATTACTACCAGACGGGTCCAGATCGAAATCCTCAAGGCCCATCCACTGGTACGCATCGGGTCTTTCGGGGGGGCGGCTGGATTGATAGCACTCCGACAGTGCGGACAGCCCAGCGCAATGGGAAAGCTCCTGAGACACAGGCTAACTGGCTTGGATTCAGGTGTGCTGCTGATGTGACAGATGTGAAAAATGACGTCACCCATGCGATTCCCATTCCCTGAAAATGTGGAGCTGATGCATTCCCATTGCTGAGTCGGCCTTCATCTCTCCTACAAAAGTCGTTTATTTGTTTTGAGATCCTCCTCTAGACGGGATAATCCGGCCTAGCTTCAGAAGATGTGGGTTACCAGAAGTCCAGAATTAATTTTCGGTAATTCTAATATGGTAAGGTGATGTGAGGAGGTGTGGTTCCAAAAAAATGGAGCCTCCATGCACTATGATTCTCTGGTTAGATGATCCTAAATGTTGGATCTGTCGTAGGACGTGACTCGTGATGTTCTCCGCTATAAGGCGATTGGGAACATAAAAGTATTAATTTTTTTGGGGTTTGTTTAGTCGGCAGTGACGGGAAGGAGGGCATTGGAATGGTGATGAGGGTCATGATGATCGTGATGTTTTTACTAATGAGTCCATCGATGGGGTTGGCCTATGAAGAGAGCCCGATCACCAACGGTGGAGCAATTCGGGGGCAAATCCGTGTCAATGGGGACCCCCCCAGACCTATGGCCTTTAATCTTGTCACGATTCCAGATGCGGTATATTGTGGAAGAATTTCAACCGGCACCGGGTGGCGAATTGTTGAAGATTTTATCATCGGCCCCCAGGGGTCGTTAAAGGATGCTGTGGTGATGGTGAAGGGGGTAGAAAAAGGTAAGCCCTTTTCTCTACCAAAGGTGGAGATTGAAGCGATTGATTGTGATTTTTTGCCATTTGTCAATGTAGTCCGTGATCAGGATGAAATAACTGTGATCAATATGGATCCGGTCGAACATGATATCCAAGGATATGAAACGGCCAGAGAACGAGGGGCAAGGGTATTGTTTAATCGTCCGTTGCCGATGAACTCCTTTCATAATGTCGTTGGTATGTTTGGCAAAAATATCCATACCCATCTGCCCGGAGAACCGATGATCGAAAAAATCCATTTGCGAAAAGGAAGAAATGTGTTTGTGATGCAATGTGGTTTTCATCCCTATATGTTTTCATGGGGGTTGGTGGTGGAAAATCCCTATTATTCAATTACCAAAGAAGATGGGGCCTACGAAATTAAAGATATTCCAGCAGGAGAATATGAAGTGTCAGTTTGGCATCCCGGGATGAAAACCTACCTGGAGAAAAAAGTGTTGGTGGAAGCGGGAAAAACACTGACAGTAGATTTTCAATATGAATCTCCAAAAGGACGGCGAAGTGTCCATGAAATGCAGGAAAATCCGCATTTTGGCCTTGAGATGCTAGGAGAAGGGGTTGAGATCGTTCCGTCGTTACGAAAGCAAATTCCCTGAAAGAATGGGGTGATCATGAAGAGAAATCGAGTGGTAGCAATTGTTCTAATGGGGCTCCTCTGGTCCACCAGTTCGACCGCCTTGGCTTATGAAGTGGTTGACGTTATTGAAGGGGCCACCACCATAGTCGGCACCGTGACCCTCAACGGCCCTCCCCCGTCTCCCAAAGCCTATAACCTGATTACGTTTCCCGATCCAGAGTATTGCGGCCGCATTTCGGATGGGCAGGGCTGGCGGTTACTTAAAGATTTTGTGGTGAATGATGAAAATCAGCTTCAAGGGGTCGTGATGGTGGTTGAAGGCGTCAAATCCGGAAAACCCTTTTCTCTTTCCATTCCGAAAGTGGAAGCTCGGGACTGTCAGTTTTTACCGTTCACAACGGTTGTTCGAGATGAGCATGGGATTGAAGTGGTGAATATGGATCCAGTGATGCATGATATTCAAGCCTATGAGACGTCCTTGAGCCAGGGGACACGGGTCTTATTTAATTCTCCTCTGCCTTTTAATCCCCGGCATCAACGCGAGAATATTCACGCGACGCATAAACATCTGCCCGGAAAATCGCTAGTTCATCAATTTCAAATGAGTAAAGGACGAAAAACCTTTGTGATGCAATGCGGGTTTCATTCTTACATGGAGAGTTGGGCTATTGCAGTGGAAAATCCGTATTTTACCTTTACCAACGAAAAGGGAGAGTATGTTATTTCGTCACTCCCACCTGGGAGTTATCGCATCCGGGCCTGGCATCCAAGCATCAAGCACGAGGAAGTTCAGACATTTACCGTGAAACCAAATGAAACCGTTCGAATGGATTTTTCCCTGGAATCTCCCGTGCGTCGATGGACAGCGCATACCATGCAAACCCCACCGCGATTTACCGCCGCCGCGTTGGGGCATCCGATCTTCATCGAGCCCTTGGTCGAACATCAAAGGCCATGAAATGGATAAATTTTCCCCTCCTTGGATCCAGCACTTGTGATAGGGAATTGGCGGGCTTAATTGTTTGGGCCATTGTCGGAATGGTGCATTGGTGCCCGTCAAGTTTGGCCTTAGCCGGTTCGCCTCATTTCCATAACCACAGTCCCACAGAATTTTCAGCAAGATTGTTCTGGAAAACCGGCGGACGTGTCACTCAAGCCCAGTTGTTTGTGAAAGAGGATCGCTATCGCATTGAACCCTTAGGGGGCGTCCGAACAGATTTAGGATATGCGGGAATCTTAATTATTCGTTTGGATAAACAAAAAACCTGGTATGTGTTGTCTCAACGGCGAATGATCATGAGCGTTCCCTTCACTTCTGATTATTTGTTACCATTTTCCGTCCACTTAGAAGGGGAATTGAATCGAACGGTTATTGGGGAATCCGTGGTCGGTGACCAACCTGCTGTGCTCTATGAGGTGGTTGTGAAAAACCCGTTAGGCCAACTCGAACGATATTTTGAATGGGTGGATCCTGAACGGGAGATTCTCTTGAAACTTTTAAGCCAGGATCGAGATTGGTTTGTGGAATATCGTCATGTGGTGATTTCCTCGCAACCAGATTATTACTTTGAAGCGCCGTTGGGCTACCGAACTATTGAGGCTCAGGAAGTCCAGGTTCCGAGAGGGTAGGAAATATGATGTGGTTACGAAACAAAGATAAACAAAAGAGGATGAAACGTTCTGGCGTATTCGCTCTCGGAGTACTGTGGTTTCTCTCAGGCTCAGCTTGGGCCGGTGATGCCCATGATTTAGCGGTTGCTCAGGGACAACAAGCCTATGAGCAGGGGCAATATCAACAGGTCGTTGAACTTGTCAAACCCTTACTTAAAGAAAGCTCTCCCCCCTCTCAAGCATCTCGATTATACATTCTGGCTTTAGCGAGCTTGGGGAAGACAAATGAAGCCGTTGAGACCTATGAAAAAGAAGTTGCCGTGACAAAACGGGAAGATGACCCTTTGCTACGGCAGATCGCGATTGCCAGTATATTACCTCTCCGTTCTGATATGCGGGAACAGATGCGAGGGGCTGCGTATACGGCATTAAAAGAAATCGAATCTGATCATGCCGTGGAATATTTGGAAAAAGGCCTAAGTGATGAAACAGGCATGGTCCGGGCCTTGGTGGCAGAAATTCTAGGGCAAAGAGAGGCCGGGCAGCGTTCTAAACGGTTTCATGAGGCCCTGAAAGACGAGGCGGGTTTGGTTCGGGCGACAGTTCTGATTGGACTTGGACAATCCGGTGACGGAAAATTTGTGCCTATGATTGAACCGTCGTTGAACGATGAGCAGCATCTTGTCCAAATAGCGGCGGCCAGAGCATTATATGAATTAGGACGAAAGCAATATTGGGCTCGCCTGGAGCAAGGCGCAAAAAGTGAGGAAGGCTATGAACGGGGAGCGGCTATTCGTGCCCTTGGGGAATTAGGAGATCGTCGTGCGATACCGATATTGGAAAAGACTATTTCTGATGCACAGCCCTCTATCCGTGCCGCGGCTATTGCGTCCCTAGGGAAGTTGAAAGCTTCTGAATCTTTACCGACGTTAAAAGCGGTTTTGTTTGATCGTAATCCCGCAGTGCGGAGTGTGGCGGCTTTTAGTCTGGGGTATTTCGAGCAACATCAAGTTTTAACCCCCTTAACCAGGGCCTTGGCCGATTCCAATCCCGGTGTGCAAGCAGCCGCGGTGGCATCATTGTTGCGGTCGGGTGCGCCTTATTCAGTGGTTAAGGAAACTGTTCAGCAACTTCTCAATGACCAAAATCCCGCCATTCGGTCGGGTGCAGTTAAGGCGCTTGGAAATGGAAAAGGACAAGAGGTCATTTCAGCTCTGGTAAGGGCTCTCAATGATCCGCTACCCCGTCCTCGAATTGGGGCGGCTCGTGCCCTTGGTCGCATGGGCGATCGTACCTTGTTGCCGATTTTGAAGCGCACTCTTCAGGATTCTGATGAAGCGGTACGGGTGACTGCCGCCGCCGCCATCGTGACAATTTTGGATAAGGAGATTGGAGTTTAAGCGGTTGGTTTGCTGGGCTAAGTGAGGTCTTCTTTGAGGTGAATCACAGGAATGACCGGACGAAGGGTGTTGATGGGTTTCAGGAAATTTTTCATTTTTTAGGAACTGGTTCCCTCTAGAGCATCTCTGGCGCATGATCCTATAGTATGCATCTTTGTCTGGGGCTTCGGTTTATGGGTGATTCATCCGGTATGGTGGGAAGTCGTAGATGGTGGATCCTAGCGGGGCTCAGTCTGTGTCTTCTCGGGAGTCCTCTTTATACTGAAGCCTCGCCTCAGGCTGAGTCTGCCAACCAACCGGGTATTCAATGGAATGAATGGGGACCCGAGGCCTTCCGACGAGCGCAAGTCGAGGATAAACTGATTGTATTGAATCTTACCGCGGTCTGGTGTCATGCCTGCCATGTGATGGATCAGACCACTTACGCCAATCCTCACCTCATCCGGTTGCTCAATACCAACTTCATTCCCGTGCGGGTTGATACCGATCAGCGTCCAGATTTAGATGCTCGCTATCGAGCCGGAGGATGGCCGACGACCAACCTCCTCTTGCCGACTGGAGAAATTCTGTTCCAGGCGAATGCGTTGGAATCTGAAGAAATGCAAGAACTGCTTCAGGAGGTACAGTCGATCTATGCATCCGATAAGGCTGCTTTACTCAAGCAGGCCTCGCAGTTATGGGATCGGGTAACAGAGAAGGTCGAACCCCGTTCTTCTGGGGGGAATGTGCTTCAGGCTTCTATGGTGAAGCAAAGTGTGGCGATGATGAGGGCCCAATTTGACGGGATCAATGGAGGGTTCAGGGACACCCCAAAATTCTTTGAACCTGAAGCCATTCAGTTAACTTTCGCCTATGGCTTCTTTGAAAATGATTCTGAATTGATCCAAATGGGATTGGATACCCTAGAAAAGCAAGTGCCGTTACTCGATCCCTTATGGGGAGGATTTTACCGCTATGCGGAGCAAGCAGACTGGAGCCAGCCGCATTTTGAAAAAATGTTGACGATTCAGGCTCTCAATCTTCGCAACTATGTTGAAGCCTTCCAACTCACTGGAAATCTTCAGTTTAAACGCATTGCTATAGCCATCATTGATTATGTGTCACGGTTTTTAACCGATCCCCAATCAGGCCTGTTGTATGAAAGCCAAGATGCCGATGTCCGGAGTACTGAGAAAAAAATGTTTGTATCGGGTGCCGAATATTATTCCCTGAGTGAGAGGAAGCGTCTGGCCATCGGTATTCCCCGCGTGGATCACCGAGTTTTTACCGGAAGTAACGCGTTGATGGCCTCGGCCTATCTACATGCCTCCCTGGTGTTGGGGAAAGACAGGTTAGGTGATATGGCTCTTCAGATACTGAACCGGTTGTTTGAACAGCGTTTCGACGTGGAGAAGGGTCTTGCTCATGCCGAGGTGGAAGGTGTGCCCAGCTTCTACGGCTTATTACAGGACCAGATATTCTTTGGCCAGGCCTTGCTTGAGGCTTTTAGCGTGACAGGACAGCAGCGGTTTTTGGAAAACGCTGAAGCCCTTGCCGAAATCAGTCAGCGGTTATTGCAGGATTCGGTGAATGGGGGATTTTATGATCATCCGCAGATATCAGGTAAATTGGGTCTTTTGAATCTCCCAACCAAACCCGTAAAGGAGAATCTTCACGCCGCCTTATGGTATTTGAATCTTTTTCACCTGACGGAGAAGCAAACGTATCGCTCCATCGCCGAGAGCACGTTGCAGGCCATGGTCACGTCCCGTCAACCTATCCCTCTCGCATTATCCGGCCTGGCGATCGATCAATGGTTTCGAATCCCAATTCATATTGCCGTCGTGGGACCTGTTGGCGATGCAAGAACCAAAGCCTTATTGTTGGAGGGCCGGCGAATGTTTTGCCCTGGAAAAATTGTGATAGGGATTGATCCCAAGGAAGGGAGCCCGAAATGGGGTGATATTATTTTTCCCTATGATAAACGACCTGTCGCTTTTGTTTGCACTGATCGAATGTGTTCGGCTCCTATTTTCCATGTAGGGGCCATGCAAGAGAATGTTGCTGAAATGTTGGCCGTACTCAGGGACCCTGTGCAAAAATGAATAAAGCTTATTCAGCCACCCTCGTGGCTCTTCCGGAAGTTTTGGGGGTTTCGTGGAGGTTTCTCAGAACTAAAAGGCCTAAGACTGGACCCAAAGGACCTAGTTCCTGGTGGTTTTCTTGACACGTTTTTTTTATTCCTGATATATACGGAAGTGGGTGCTGTGATCCATATCGCGAGATCAACTTGCTTGTACCTGGCCGGGGTCAAGGTGGAGTTGGTCGCAAATTCAAGTGTTGTTGTTTTCCCACGTCAACTCAATTTTATTCTTAACTAGGAGGAAGAATCATGAGGAATCGTCAGTCTTTAACTATGTCTTTTTTGGTTGGCTGCATACTTATTGCTGCCCCATTAGTCGCTCAGGCTGGGGGGACCATAAAAGGGAAAGTCACGTTTGCCGGAGAAGTTCCACCGCCAAAAGAATTTGCGTTCTCAAAATTCCCAAATGAGGCCTTTTGCAAAAAAAATGAGAGCAAAAGTGCAGATGGTGAGACTCGGTTACTGAAGGAAGTGGAAGTCGGAGATGGAAAGGGGTTAAAGAATGCGGTCGTGTCAGTTCGTGATGTTCAAGATAAGGCATTTTTAGATAAAGCCGACAAAGAGGCCCCGCAATTGGTGGAGGCTGATTTGTGCGAATTTAAGCCGTTTACCGGTGTAGCTGTGAGTAAGGGCCTGTTTAAGGTAGTCAACAACGATGCCGATCCTAGTGATCCTAAGTCGGCTGAGGGTGTGTTGCACAACCCGCATAGCTTCGATCAATTGGGTGCCAAGTCCAGCACGGAGTTCAATATCGGTCTGGCTAAAAAAGGCGATTCTTTAGAGAAAAGCGTCAAACTGAAAATGTCGAAAAAGGGATCTGTGTTGCGGTTGCAATGTGACCAGCATGAATTTATGCAAGGCTGGTATTTGCCGGTGACCAATGCGCATTTTGGTGTGGCCGGTGCTGATGGAACTTTCGAAATCAAGGACGTGCCTGCCGGTAAGCACAAAGTGATGGCCTGGCATCCTATTGCCGGCCAAGTGGAAGCCGATGTTGATGTGAAGGACGGGGGAACCGTCGAAGCGAATTTCGAGATTAAATAAGTCTCTGCCTCGGTCGAGGAATAGTTCTTCAGATAAGGGCAACTAGCGTGGAGCTAGTTGCCCTTATTTTTTATTGGTCGCTTTGCCATTGGTCCGAATCGTTAACCATTTGACCTCGCAAAATGACCCCGTTAAGATCGACATCGAAAATGATTTTTTATGCTGTAATTTGAGTTTGAGGCCCCGTGTGACACGTGAATCATCTCTCGCAGATATATTTCAGATAGGATACTACTGGGAAACCAAGATTCTTCTCACCGCTGTTAAGCTTGATCTCTTTTCTGCTCTCAAGGGACAGTCTCTCTCAGTCAATGAGGTGGCCGATGCCCTGAAACTCAATGCACGGGCCTTGGAGCTGGTGATGAACGCCTTGGTTGCAATGCGTGTGTTAACGAAAGAAGAGAAGTTGTATGCCAATACTCCAGTGGCTGAGCGACATCTGGTCCAATCAAGCCCAGAATATGTTGGTCATTTATTATTGTTGCATGACGCTGAGTGGAGTCATTGGGGACAGTTGGAACAGGCGGTAAGGACAGGACGATCACCGGTGACCCAACATGTTTTTGAAACAAATCCAGACCTGGGAGCCCATGTGCTTACCGTCTTGGATCGGATCGGGCAGGGAAGCGGACAGGGGCTCGCAAAAGCTGTCCCACTTCAGGGAGCCAAGCGATTGCTTGACATTGGTGGTGGAGCTGGAACCAATGCCATTGCTTTTTGCCTGGAACATCCGAAATTGTCCGCAACTGTTTTTGATCTCCCGCAAACCTTGAAGGTGGCCAAACAACATGTAGAACGGGTGGGATTAGAGAGTCGAATCCACCTGCAAGGCGGCAACTTTCATGTCGATGCGTTTCAGGGGACGTATGACCTTGCCCTCATGTCGGATATTCTGCATTATCAGGATGGGATGGCCAATGCCGCTTTGGTGAAGAAAGTGTATGCGTGTTTGAATGAGGGAGGAAGATTGATCATTAAGGACCGATTTTTAGATCCCTCTAAAACGAGTCCTGCTTGGACGACCGCCTTTGCCGTTCATATTCTGGTGAACACAGAATGTGGCGAGTGCTTTACAACTCAAGAAAGCCATCAGTGGCTGGAACAAGCCGGGTTTCGAATGGTGGAAGAATTGGAACCGGGTGCCATGATTCAAGGCACCAAATAACAGAAGGGCATGACGCAAAGTTATGGATGAAATGGCAGTATGGCTGAGAGAACCAGGATTTTTCGGAACCCATGCCA
This sequence comes from Nitrospiraceae bacterium, assembly GCA_003523945.1. Taxonomy (GTDB): domain Bacteria; phylum Nitrospirota; class Nitrospiria; order Nitrospirales; family UBA8639; genus Nitrospira_E. The sequence continues at coordinate 10,955 of DOFS01000442.1, forward strand.
CGGTTGGGGCCGATGTGAGCCAAATCATGGCCACGTTCTTTACGACATTGTTTATTGTCGGATGGATCCAGGCAAGGCAGCATAAAAATGATCGGCACCATTGGCTGATGTTCGGTGGGATGATTGCCATGCTCGCCTTCTTTATCAGCTATTATTTGTTTCGCAGTCTTGGCGTCCTGGCATTTGAGGGAAAGGAAGGCTTTGGCGGACCTCAATGGTTATACGATCAGGTGTTTGTCCCTGTTTTGACGCTTCATATTCTTTTGGTCGTGATCGGCCTTGTGATGGCCATTTATATGATGGTGTTGGGTTTCCGGTCACAGACTTTCGTGGAAGGAAAGCGGGTCTTAAAGGATGCCGTTTTAAAGACTTCTGGACGACGCATTGCGATGATCCTTGGAGGGGTTACCACTGTTGTCCTTTTGTTTTTTCTGTCAAGGGTGATGACGTCTGGATTTTCCATGGGGAAATTCAGTGTGTATCTTGGCCTTATTCTTCTCATTGCGTTGGTGTTTGGCATTGAAATATCTATCCAGCGAATTTGGCCAAATGGGGCCCGACGGCATCGGGTGCTGGGAAGATTCACCATGGTGATCTACTGTGTGTTGTTCGTGACCGGAACGTTTACCTATACGATGCTCTACATCCTGTACCCGGGAAAAATTGGATAGGCTGTTTATGCAATGTGGATGTCACTATTCCCTGCGGATCACTGATGTTGAAGAGTTGCCGTCCGATTCTGTGTTTGCGAAATTTCATTGCGATCAGTGTGGATTTTCCATTGGAGCAGAAGCAACGGCAAAAGAATTGGATCCCGTGGCCCCTCACACCGTCTGGACAGACGAGGCCCTATATCAATTGAGCCGGCTTCCTCCCTATTTAATCCCTCTCGTCTGCAAAGAAGTGGAGGAGTTTGTCTCTACCAGGGAGCAAAGGGTTGTGACCTTTGCGCGTGTTGGGTCCGCGCGGAATAAGGGGATGGTGGATTGGACCCCGGACGCAGAGCGTCGTATCGACAATGTACCCTCTGGAATCCGTGCGATGGCCAGAATTGAGTTGGAACGAACCGCTTTGGATCGGGGGATGCCTGCGGTAACGGTTGCCCTCATGGAAGAAGTGAAAGCCCGCTATTTTGGTATGGCGACAGGGCGCACGTGAAAGCCCGTTGAAGCGAATTGGCGCTAACAATCACTCTCTGAAAATCTCTTTGAAGCGAGTCACGATATGTTGCATCGACTTTCTCTACGTGTCCTTCCACAGTTGAATGCTTTAGTGACGGATCCACCTGTTCGCAAGCGGAAGCGTTTGGTGATGCTGGCTCCCGGCCTGGTGGCTTTTGGGATCTACCACCTTCTCAAGCCGGTCTTGCCGCTTTCCGACCCATTGGTGCTCCTGGTATTTACCGGGTGTATTTGTATGCTTACCGCCATCTGGTCCTATCGACAAGGACGTGGGGTCCCTCTCATGGAATCCTGGCGTGAGGACGGGGCTCAGCGGTGGGTGTGGCTGGTGGGATGGATTGGTCTGATCTATGGGATCCAACTATCCCTCTTGGTTTTGGCAATTCTTCAAGTGTTTGTGGCGTACGATTTTTTACTCCATCCTGAAGGTCCGGCCATGATGGCGACCATCATTTCATGCACGTCCGTGACCCGAGATGCCTTTGAAATCGGCCATGTTCAGCGATCGAGACATCAAGGAGTTCTGGTCCCAACCTTTCCTGATGGAGAGGCGCTACGAGAATGGATTCCTCAAAAAATATCGGTCATAGTGAAATGGGGAGCATTGGTGACCATGATGGCTGCAGCCGGTTCATGGCTTCTGTTCCGAATAGGGCCGATTGAGCTGCAACCCATCATTCAATCATTACTAGTTCCCGTGATTATCGCCTCAATCGGAATGCAGTCATTTTTCAGCGGGCAATCGTTATATGCTCAAAATACACAGGGGGGCAAGCCCCGAACATGGCTGTCATCGCTTTGGTTTTGGATGTGGCCGAATCTGACCTTTTCCGCCACCTATTTTCTTGTTCTCATGGGTATGACAGCCTTTGTATTCCGGGTAGAGCAGGTACCCCAAGCAGGGTTTATCGGGATGGCGGCCGGTACGGCTATGTTAATGGCCCTGTATACCCTCTTTTTGGGTTGGCGCAAAGCCTATGAAGAACAGCTTGTCGGTATTCCTGAGTCCATTCAGCGTTGTCCCTTCGTCATGGGCATGCTCCAAAATTCCAAAAACCCTGAACCTCTAACTTCCCTCGCTGATGCCAAAGTCGGGCATGGCAATTTGGTGAATTAAATTGAAAACCATTGTCAAATTATTATTAAGTGTGCTGTTCATCTTTCTATTGCAGTCAGGAATCGCGTTGGGTGTGGATGTCAAGTCGTTACCGGCGACTGATGGTCAGACAAGCCAGGATATTTTCTACCAAACTCCCGGAACGATTCAGGGGCCATCGGCAGCTGAGACCTTCCAGGACTATTCGACCTATCCTCTAGTGGATAACCGGTTGGTCGTGTGGTTTGTGACTCAGCAGCACACGTATTTCGGGGGATTTGTCTTATCTATTCCCTTATTTTGTCTGTTATTAGAATTCTTAGGAATCACGCGAAAACAGAAGGCATCCAAAGAGAAGTTTGATGGATTGGCGCATGATATTTTGCGCGTGGCATTGTTGTCGCTGTCCATTACCGCCTTATTAGGCTGTCTTATGCTCATGACCTTTGTGACTCTTTACCCAGGGTTTATGAGTTACATGGCAGCGACCTTTAAACCGGTCATGCCGGTGTATGCGACGGTGTTTGTGAGTGAAGCCTTTCTGTTGGCACTCTATTATTACACCTGGGATTATCTCAAAACCCCGGCAGCGAAGTGGGTCCATATGACTCTTGGTGTTCTTTCAAATGCAACCGGAGTGCTTTTGTTGTTGTTAGCGAATTCATGGGCTTCGTTTATGATGGCACCGGCCGGCGTGGATGCCCAAGGTCATTTTTTAGGGAACGTGTGGCATCTTCTGCATTCTCCATTATGGAATCCACTGAATACCCACCGCTTTTTGGCGGATATCATGTCAGGTGGCGCAGTGGTAGTCGCCTATGCGACCTACCGGTTTTTCATGGCAAAAACATCTGAGGACCGGGCGTATTACGATTGGGTCGGACATGTCTTTATTGTGGTTGTGGTCTGTGCGCTTCTCCCCATGCCACTTGCAGGTTACTGGTTGATGCGGTCTGTGTTTGAGTTCAGACAAACTATGGGCATGGCGATGATGGGGGGCATGTTGTCGTGGTTGTTTGTTCTTCAAGCCATTATGGTTGGGGTCTTATTTTTAGGGATTAACTATTACATCTGGCAATCATTGGCCCGTCTTCAGGGTGGTGAACGCTTTCATCCACATTTCAAGGCGATTCTCTTTACCTTGATGGTTTGTTTCCTCGTGTGGTTTACGCCGCATACCATTGCGATGAGTGGCAGTGAAATGAAGGCCATGGGCGCCGCACAGCATCCGGTCATTGGGCAGTTTGGTGTGATGTCTGCGAAAAATGGTGCGGTTAACGTCATGATCTGTTTGACCGCTCTGAGTTATATTCTCTATCGGCGAGCCAATTATGTGATGACAGTATCGTGGGCATCCAAGGGAAATATCTTTCTCATGTGGTTGTTCCTCATGGGGATTGCCAATATTGTGTGGTTGGCCATTTACGGATTTTATATTCCGGCAAATGTTCGCGTGGGCCTTTCTTATCCTCAAGGGATGACGACCGCGACTGTGGTGGTGGGAGGATTGTTGTTGAATCGCTTCTTGTTGCGAGGCGCTCACATAAACGGGCCTGTCCATTGGGGACGAATTACCCCGCGTGGAATCGTTGCGTTGTTTGTCGTGGCTGCCGCCTTTACATGGGTGATGGGGTTGATGGGGTATATCCGGTCCGTTGGCCGATTAGAGTGGCATATCTCTGAATTAATGCCTGATCGTTCCTCGTGGGCATTTACCCCTTCACTAGGATTTGCGGCGAAAATGGTCACCCTTAATATGATTGTTTTTTGGTCATCAGTTTTTTTCGTGTTTTGGCTTAGCCGACGGGATCAACAAGTGGTAGAGCGGCGAACGGCTGAATTTGCAAGGCCTTCTCCGGTTATTCAGGTCATTTCAGAAGAGGAATCTGCGTGATGAGCGTCTGTCTTAAAAAACACCATAGACTGAAGGATTCGAAGAAAAATCGAGTCCCAGCTTTTTTTTGGGCATGTTTGGTGATGGGCATCATGGTAAATGGAAGTAGTATCGTGTTTGCCCAAGAAGTCATAAGCACAAGTCCTTCCGAAAGTACGATGGTTTTGGAAAATTTTCAAAAACCTGATGCTAAAGGATTTCCTCAGGGATGGGAGGCGCAACGGAGTACGGTCACTGCCCATGAAACCTACACGATTCAAGAGGAGGATGGGATTTTTTTCCTATCCGCAAAGAACGCTAATCAACGGGTCTATACCAAACAGATGACATGGGATCCGAAACAATACCCTATTCTGACCTGGCGTTGGCGTGTGCAGCGAATTCCCGATAATGCCGATTTTCTGGCCGCGATTTATCCGTCGTTGGATGTCGACTTAATGTTTATTCCTGTGAATACGAAATACGTGTGGAGTGCAACGCTTCCTGTAGGATCAGTTAAAGAGGGAGGCATGTTTAGCTCCACAGAAATTGTTATTCGTAGCGGGACTGAAGCTCTTGGGCAGTGGGTTGAGGAACGGGTTAACGTGTATGAGGATTTTTTGAAGATCCATGACCATGAGCCGGCACCCCAGGCATGGGGCATTTCTTTGTTGGGGGGGGCAGGCGTGGAGGTGGACTTTGGCTCTATCCAGGTTCAGTCAGAGTAATCCCATGTTGAATCGGTCGGTTAGTGAGGAGCTGCTGTGACCGCGTCGAGAATTTTTGATGTCCTCCTGGGAATCCTAGGTTTAGGGACAGTGGGGCTCTTGATCGGGGTCCTTATGGGAGAGGGGTGGCTTCCTGTCGCAATAGCATTGGGAGCTCTTCTTGGCGCAGGGGTAGGCTTAGTCGGCGGACGAGGATTTTTTTTGAGTATTTTTATCGGAACCATTTTGGGTGGATTGTTGGCCTTAGGAGTGAGTGGAACCGAGGCTGTGACCGTGGGGGCGGCGTCAGGGGCGGCGATGGGTGGGTTTCTGGGGATTTGGATTTCGATGCTTATAGAGACGTGGCGACAACGGAATCAAACCGTTCCTGAGTCCGACACAAAGCACGATAGTCATTTACAACCGTAATCAATCTGAAGCATCGAGGTAATTGTGTCGAAGCGAGAGGCAAGGTAGTCATGGAAAATCAACGTGTCCTCATCGGGTCCATTTTATTTGTATTCGGCTCTTTTATCATGATGATCGTGATGCTGATTTTTATGACCTATAAAGGGAAAAAAGAGTTGGAGGTTTTGTCGGCCGGCGAATCCGCGAAAGTCCGGGTATTGCAACCGATGCCCACGCAAGATTTTTCTATGTATAAAACGCTCGTCGGGGATGATAATCGGGAAATGGTTGAAATTCCTGAAGGGCCATTTACCATGGGTATTGGTGATGGAGACCCTGATGAGGGGCCACCGCATCCGGTATACCTCCAGCCATTTTACATCGATCTTAAAGAGGTGACGCAGGCTGATTATGAGCGGTACATCAAGATGACAAAACGGGATAAGCCTAAAGTTCCTGTCTTTGAAGATGATGTCGCCAAGTTGGTCGCCCCGGACTATCCGGTGGTGGCGGTGACGTGGAACGATGCGTTTGGGTATTGTCGGTGGGCTGGAAAGCGGTTGCCGACCGAAGCGGAATGGGAAAAAGCGGCAAGGGGAGAGAGTAAGCGGCGTTATCCATGGGGTGATAAGTTTGATTATCAATTTGCTAATGTTGACGGGGAAGAGGATGGCTTTCAGTATTTAGCTCCCGTAGGATCCTTCGAGGTAGGAAGAAGTCCATTCGGACTCTATGATGCTACCGGCAATGTGGCAGAGTGGGTCATGGATAGTTATTCCCCAGACTATTATCAGCAAGCACCATATCGCGATCCCCCTGGTCCAAAAGACGACTCTGTGGATAAAGTCATTCGTGGGGGTTCATGGCGTGAGTCTCGAATAGGCGCCAGGGTTACCAAGCGTTTTTCAGCTAAAATGTGGAGGAATGATGCTAGTGTCGGCTTCCGGTGCGCCAAAGATCCTCCGACTACTGAGACTCCTCAATCCTTTTAGACGTGACATCTGTCTCTCACTAGGGGGAAAGAGCGCTCATGCCTTCTCCGTAAAAATTTTCTAAATGGTTCAGAAATAGCGAAACATGGACGGTCGATTTAAATTAATTTTTCTGATTGCGGTCCTGTTTATGACCGGCCTGCCGTTGTTAGGCATTTTGAAAGGCACCGATTCTCCTCCCACCCTCCCGGATCCGGATCCCCAGTCCCTACCATCTTCGACATCTGAGCCGTCCATCGATTCGGTGGGTTCTGCTCCCGAAATGGGAAGCGAAATGGTTGAAATACCTAGAGGGGAATTCATTCTTGGTAGTAATGAAGGTGGATTTAATGAAAAGCCTGCTCACGTTGCTAATCTAGAGGCATACTGGATTGATCGGTATGAAGTCATCTACAAAAGTTATATGGAATTTGTGGAAGCTACCGGACATCGGCAACCAGGCCCCCCATCCCGCTATGCCAAAAAGCTGGGATTGCTAAGAGGACCTTATCAGCCGATTACCTATGTGTCCTGGAGCGATGCGAATGACTATTGTCAATGGAAAGGGAAGCGTCTCCCCACCGAACAGGAATGGGAAAAAGCGATGCGAGGGACAGATGGACGGACCTGGCCGTGGGGTGAGGGTCTGAACGGACATCCCGCCAATTTTGCGGGAGAGGGCGACGGGTTTGAGGTGTCGGCCCCTGTAGGGTCGTTTCCTCTTGATCAAAGTGTGTACGGGGTCTATGACGGGGCAGGAAATGTTATGGAATGGACAGATAATTGGTACGTTGAGGATCTATACCTACAGAAAAATTCTGTTTTGCAGGAAGGTGAGCGACCAACTTCAACTTACAAAACAATGAGAGGCAGTGGCTATACAAGCCGAGGCGTCGATCTCCGGATCACCAATAGAAGTTTTATGGTTCCTGATTTTCGAGATGAGACGATCGGTTTCAGGTGCGCGCGATCAGATTGAGACAAAATGCCACTAGTATTTTGTATGAAGACAAATGGAAAAAATCAAAGGAAATCAAAATAGTAGAGGATGAGAAAGACGGCCAAGAGAATATTGACAACCATTCCGGCCAAAACTATAATGTCGAACACTTTTGCATTTGTACGCATGAGTAATCCCTCGTTTTACGTGATCAATAAATATTTGAATACCACGAAAAATTATATTGTGTCAATGAAGTTTATTAGGGGAAACCATTTAAGTTTTGAATCAGAATTTATTGGATGCGAATTAAGCACAGGGAGGATTTAAAATGGGTGATTCGACCGCCGTCATAAGAGAATCAACTGAGTTGGAAACCAAAATAGGTAAAGCAATTTTTTATCTGACCTGCTGTGTAAGCTTGTGGTTCTTCTATTGGTTTTCGGGTATTCAATGCCCTTGCTAAAAAGCATGACTTTCAAAAAGACAAACAATCATTTAATTCTCTTAGACCCAAGGAGGAGCGCATGCAGACAGTTCTGTATGTCATAGTTTCATTGGTAATATGTTTTGTGTATTTCCAGGCGTTAGATTATGTTCTGATGGATGCCCAGGGACTCGATTATTTCTACATGTTCCGTTAGGGGAAGTGATTCCAATTTTTAGTCCTGCAATGGCAATCGAAAATTTAATAGTAAATTTGATGGTTACAAACACAACACGTTTTCACAAGGAGGTAGGCCAATGGGTCGCCTGTTTATCCAAATGACCCGGGTGAAGAAAA
>DOFS01000288.1 GCA_003523945.1 Nitrospiraceae bacterium
GGGCAGGATCACAATCCCATTTTTGTCGATCATCTGGATATTTTTCAACTCCACCTTGATCTGGTGTCTCAAAATTTTTTGGGAACAGGGGGCTCCGGCAGGCTTGAAGTCGGGCGTCTGATTATGGATTTTGGGAAAGGACGCCTGGTGGCGGGGCATCGGTATGGAAGCTTTACGCCAACATTTGATGGCGTGCAATTGACCCTTGGGTCGGACAAAGGCTCTGATTGGGGTCTTCGGGCCTTTGTCACCCGACCGGTTCAACGTCATACGGTCAGCCCGGATTGGACCTCTCCCATTTCCTATTTTTCCGGTGCGGCCCTCTCCAGCCGCCATGTCCCATGGGCTAATGGGGAGTTATATCTCTTTCAGTTGAATGAAGGAAGCAATCTTCAAAAGCGTAATATTTCCACTATCGGATTTCGGGTATTTGCCCAGCCTACGAAAGAGCAATTTGATTATGAGATAGAATCGATCTACCAAGTTGGCGAGGTTGATCATACGAATCACTTTGCGCATCGACATCACGGTGAAGTGGGCTATAGTTTTGGGACGGACTGGCCCCTCCGGTTTGTCTATCTTTTTGACTATTCGTCCGGAGACAAGAATCCGAACAAGAATTTCGATTTCTTGTTCGCGAAACGGCGCGCAGAATACGGACCTACTGGAATCTTGGGAATCATCTTTCCCTCCAACATTCTTTCACCTGTTGGATTCCGCTCGACCCTCCAACCGACTTCCACGGTCAAGTTGATGGTGTCTCATCGCACGTTCTGGCTGGCAGATGGCCGTGGCCCTTTTGTGGGCAGTGGTCTGCAGGACCGGACCGGTGGAGCTGGCACTTTTCTCGGGAATTTATTCGATACCTCTGTGTATTGGGCTCCTCAGAAGGGTTATTTTTGCCATACGACATTTGAGGTTGGATTTACCAGATTTTTTAAAGGTTCCTATTTTAATCGAGTGCCCCAAAGCCCCGGAACGGCTGATGTGAATTATGTCTATACTATGGCAACGCTGACATTCTAGTTCCTCGATTGACCCTGTAAGTTTTCACTCTTTCATTCCATCATCTTTCCAGAAAAGCAAAAAAATTGTCCTCTCATTTTTAGGGGGAAACAAGGATGAATTTCGCACAGGGCACACCGTACGAAATCGCACAGGGGAGTTTAGCAACAAAAAGGTAACTAAGCCGAGCACGGAAATTCTTGGCAGAATAGTTTGAAATGAAAGGGAAAGTCAGGGAATTTTTACTGAGCGGGACCGGTTCGATTACTGGCATATAAGTTGCGCATAAAGCTTGTTGGGAAATTAGAAAGGGAAAAGCATGTCATTTGACTTGTTTGTTAGACGATGAGGGACTAGGCGGAGGCAAGAGGAATGGAGCACGTGACTGCGGGTATTCGTGAATATCTCAAAGATTTTAATTTTAAAGAAAACTTCAAAGGGATGGCCAGCAATGTGAGAGGGGATGTGTTGGCGGGGATCACGGTAGCCATGGTGGTGCTCCCCATGGCACTGGCCTTTGGCGTGGCTTCCGGGCTGGGAGCGATTGCGGGCATGTGGTCGGCAGTGGCCGCCGGCCTTATTGCGGGCCCCTTAAGTGGCTCAGCGTGGTCGGTGGGTGGGCCCACGGGGCCGCTGACGATCCAAATCCTTTCCATGACTCAAACCAATCAATTGGCCGATGGGAGTCCCGATCTGGTTTTCGTGTTTACCACCGTTGCCTTAGCCGGCTTTCTTTTAATTGTGATGGGCCTGTTGAAGCTCGGGCAGTTTATCAAGTTTACTCCCTATTCGGTTATTTCGGGATTTATGACGGGTTTGGGTGTGTTGTACATGTTGCTTCAGCTCAACCCATTTTTGGGACTTCCCGGCGTCAAGAGTATTACGTCCGCCATCACGGAATTACCCTCCAGTTTAGCCCATGCGTCGCCTGTGGCAATGGGAGTCGGGGTGTTGACCTTACTCATCGTCGTGGTTTGGCCGAAAGTTTCTCCGGTGACCTGGTTGCCAGGTCCTTTAATCGGATTATTAGCTGGTACCGTCACGACAGTCATGTTCGGGCTAGACATCCCGAAAATAGGGGATATCCCCACGGGCTTACCTGACCTGTACCTTCCCGATTTTACGCTCCTGGAAAAAGCCTTTGTCCCGGCTGCCGCTTTGGCCGGATTATGTGTATTCGATAGTCTCCTGACCTGTCTCATCGTCGATAATATGACCGGCACCCATCACAACAGCGATCGCGAGTTGGTCGCCCAAGGATCGGCTAATCTCTTTTCAGGGTTGGTTGGAGGGTTGGGTGGAGCCACCAATACGATGCCGTGTGTTGTGAATATCCAGAGCGGGGCCCGAACCAGGTTGTCTTCGATTACGATGGGACTGGTCCTGCTTTCCTTCATTCTCGGTCTGGGTTCCCTTGCCGCATCCATTCCTCTTTCCGCGTTGGCGGGGATTCTTCTCAAGGCTGGCTATGACATTCTGGATATGCGGGTATTGCCTGTCGTCCGAAGATTGCCGACGTCTGATTTGATGGTGTTTGGTCTGGTGGTCTTCATGACCGTGTTTTGGAACCTGCTGTCTGCCATGGCCATGGGACTTGCCGTGGCATTTTTCCGTTTTGTGAAAGATCAGTCCGATCGGTATAAGGCGGATCTCAGCCAACGCGATGAAGATGTGAAACAGGAAGAAGAAGATCTCATTTTTTCCTTTGCCAGGGACTGTGCCAGGAAAATCAGCCAGAACGGGACCAATATGGGAGAACTTAGCGGTCGATTTGAACATATCGTTCGAGATCGGATTATCATCGTTCGTCCGCACGGTCCGTTATTTTTCGGTGCGATCGATTGGCTGAATGAGACGGTGGAGCAGCTTGACGGCAAGGATGTGCTCATCATTCGTTGTAAATGGCTGGATGAGTTGGATCTGTCTGGTGCCTATGCGTTAGGCGATTTAATCGAAGCGGCCAACCGTCGTGGGGTGGCGGTGTTGACCGCCGGCATGTCGCCTCGAACCCGACAGGTTCTTGCCGATTTAAAGGAACTCTCCAGACTGAAGGACGAATATATCTGCACACATTTTAATGAAGCCCTGGAAATCGCTATGCAGATCGTGGAAAAGAAAACAGGAACGGCCGGGTCACCAGCTCGAACAGAAGCCGTTTTGGCGTTCAGTTAGAGGACGGTAATTTTGAATTTTGATCAGTCGCTCAGAAACCAGTCTTGGAGAGACTTTTAATATGGCATTTCCGTTTCTTCGTGCCTTTGAACAAAATTTCCTTGACCATGCCCCGAGGTGGTACAAGGCGACGATTCTGGCTTTTCTGATTATCAACCCCTGTTTATTGTATACCGTCGGCCCTTTTGTCACAGGGTGGAGCCTCGTTCTGGAATTTATTTTTACCCTGGCAATGGCGTTAAAGAGTTATCCCCTGCAACCGGGTGGTTTACTGGCCCTGGAAGCGGTTCTGATCGGATTGGCAAAACCGGCAACCGTCTATCACGAGGCCTTGAATAATTTTCAGGTGATCCTTCTGCTGATTTTTATGGTAGCCGGGATCTACTTCATGAAAGATTTGCTGTTATTTATTTTTGCAAAAATTTTGCTCGAAGTCAGATCGAAGACGAAGCTGTCGTTGTTATTTGCCGGAATGGGGGCATTTTTATCGGCCTTTCTGGATGCGCTCACCGTCACGGCGGTCATCATTGCCGTGGGTGTGGGGTTTTTCAAGGTGTATCATCGGGTGGCTTCCGGAAAAGGAATTCAGGATGATTATGATCATACGATGGATCAGGAGGTTGGCACCCTCCACCGCTCGAATTTAGAGGAGTTTCGGGGGTTTTTACGGAACCTTCTCATGCATGGAGCGGTTGGGACTGCGCTGGGAGGTGTGTGCACCTTAGTCGGAGAGCCCCAAAATTTGTTGATTGGAGAAAAGGCGGGGTGGCATTTTATTGAATTTTTTATCCGGATGTCTCCTGTGACCATCCCGGTGTTGGCTGTAGGATTCCTGACCTGTGCCCTGGTGGAACGATTTCGATGGTTTGGGTATGGATTCAGTCTTCCCCCGGCTGTCCGGGATATTCTTTTGCGGTTTGACGAGGAAACTTCCCGGAAGATGGATCATCGGTTGAAGGCCCGCTTGATCGTTCAGGGATTGGCGATGATCTGGCTAATTGTCGCTCTGGCTTTTCATTTGGCCGAGGTGGGAATTATTGGATTATCGGTCATTGTAGGAGTGACGGCCTTCAATGGCATTATTGAGGAGCACCAGTTGGGAGAGGCTTTCAAAGAGGCCCTGCCGTTTACGGCACTTTTGGTGGTGTTTTTTTCGGTCGTGGCGGTGATCCAAGAGCAGCAACTCTTTGGAGGGATCATTCACTATGTGCTGGCTATGGATGGGGACCACCAAATCGGCATGTTCTTTATTGCCAATGGAATTCTTTCCGCGATCAGCGATAATGTCTTTGTCGCCACGATCTATATAGAACAAGTGCTGCGGGCCTTTCATCAGGGAGTGATTTCTCGTGACCAATTTGATCTCCTGGCAGTCGCCATTAACACGGGCACCAATATTCCCAGTGTCGCGACTCCCAATGGGCAGGCGGCCTTTCTCTTTCTGTTGACGTCCGCTCTTGCCCCACTTATTCGCCTTTCGTATGGCCGGATGGTGTGGATGGCTCTTCCCTATACAGTCACCATGACACTCGGGGGGCTTTTGGCTGTGTATGTGTTGTTGCAACCCATAACGCAAACATACTATGCACAGGGGATCTTGTCCCATCATGTGCCGGTTGTCGCAGAACACCATGAAGCTCAGGGGATTCCAGTGTCTTTGGCTGGTTCCCACTTGTCTAAGTAAGTTTTCGCGATGCCCAATTCTCCTTCCGTTCATTCCAGGATACCCCTAATTCACCAGCTTGCGGGGTTCGGGAAGTATTTTCCCGCCTGTGATCAAAGATTGTCCAATCTGATCATGGAGTATTTCTCAAGTAGTTGGGCCCGGGCCATCTGATCCCCATGCTCAGGAAATGGATCCCGAGCAGAGGATTGGTCCTGGGTTTGGCATGTCCCATAATGAGATTTGAGAGGCTATTGGGGTATAGTGAGCCTGGGATTTTGATGCGGTGGCACTGGCCTGTCACGGCATGATTTAAAAAAGCGCCAAGACGATTTCAGAAAATTAGCTATGTCTCTCAATACTTTATTTTTAAACCTTCCAATCGCCAGAAAACTTCTTTTAGTCTCGGGGGTCCCAGTTCTGGCGGTTTTTATTTTGAGCCTGGTGACTTATAGGAGTGTACAGACATTTTCGTTGGATGAAGACCGCCTCAATGATGTGTATCTTGTGCAAAGTGCGTCCTCGGAATATATGCGCTTAGTTGTAGATCTCGAAACTGGATTTCGCGGGTTTATCCTGACACAGAAAGCCCCGTTTTTGCAGCCCTATCTGGCGGCCAGGCAACGAGTGATGTTACTCGGAAATACATTGAGACAGATGGTCGAGCCTATTGAGGATCAACGACAGTTAATTGAATCAGTTCAGAAAATGGTCAGCCAATTAATGAACGACAAAGATCGGATGATTGAACGGGTCAAAGCCGGGCATACGGAAGAAGCCATGAACTATATCGAGAGCGAGAAAGGTCGCATACTCATGCTCGCCATTCGTGAAGAAATGGCTCGATTTGATCGCCGGGAAGTCAAACAGTTGCAACTCGCTCTTGGAAGTAGCGCCGCCGACCGGTCGGCCCTAATGGGGGTGGTTGTCTGGGGAGGGTCATTGGCCTTATTTTTGTTACTGGTTCCTCTTCATCTCATTGCGCGGTCCATTACGGGTCCCTTAACGACGCTGGTGAAGGCTGTGGAAAATGTATCCGGGGGGACCATACCGAACATTCCAGTTTTTCAACGAGACGATGAAATTGGCGAATTGACGAAAGTCATGCAGACAATGGGCACCCAAATCCGGAATCATATCCGGCGTATCGAACAATCTGAACAGGAACTCCGGACGCTGAACCAGGATTTAACCTCTTCTGAAGCCAAATATCGTGGAATTGTGGATTATGCGCCAATTGGAATTTTCACGGCAAAAAAAGTTCACCTGATTTTTAGTAACCGGCAGAATTGGATTCTGGCCGGCAGGAATCCCGATAAGGCGTTAAATCCTGAACACATGTGGGAAGCCATTCATCCAGACGATCGAGATGGGGTGCGTGAGACTTTTCAAGATTCCTGCCTCCAGGGTGAGCCCTTTGAGCGGGTCTTTCGTTTTCTGCACCCGGACGGCACTGTTCGAAAAGTCTTATGCCGGGCGGTTCCGATTCAAGACGAAGGTGGTCAGACGATGGTATATCAAGGGTTCAACGTCGATATCACGGCGCTAGAGCTTATGCGTGCGCAATTGAACCGATCTGAACGCTTGGCCACGTTGGGCCAAATGGCTGCGGGTATTGCCCATGAGATTCGAAACCCGCTGGTGGGAATTGGGTCGACCACGACGTTGCTCATGGAAGATTTCCCGGAGGGTGATTCACGGCATGAAGATCTCGTGACTATTCTTAAGGAAACGCGTCGATTGGATCGCATTGTGAATCAAATCGTTGACTTTGCGCGGCCAAGAGATTTGCTTCCCGTGACCTTTCAATTGGCAGATCTGGTTCGGGAGTCTTTGCAGGTCCTTAACGAACCCATAAAACAAAAGGATATTCAGGTTGAATTTCATCCGTCAGCCAATTTGAGTGCCATCCAAGCCGATCGAGATCAGCTCAAGCAAGTGATGTTAAATATTATCCAAAATGCTGTTGAGGCAATGTCCGAGGGTGGATGTCTTTGTCTGTCCATTGAGGAGGAAACCATCGAACGGAAGCCTGGGCTTCGTCTCAAAGTCAAAGATAATGGAAAGGGAATTAGTCCAAGTGCTCTCCCTCGAATTTTTGAGCCGTTTTTCACCACCGGCAAGTACCGCGGAACCGGTTTGGGACTGCCTATTTGTCGAAATATCATCGAAGCCCATGGAGGCGAGATTCATGCGGAAAGTCAGTCAGGTCTTGGGACCACTATGACATGGTGGCTTCCTTGCGTTTGCCAACCCCAACTCCCAATGGTGTAACCAATGCGCGCCAACATTTTTGTCACAGATGATGATGATGTGGTTCGCCAGGCCATCAGTCGACGGCTTGTGAAACGACACCATCATGTTCGAAGCTTCTCCTCGGGGGAGGCCTTATTGGAAGCCCTTGATCATGATGTGCCTGATCTCATTCTGTTGGATTTAAAAATGGCCGGGTTAAGCGGATTGGAGACACTCAAGCATATTCGTGCCAAATCTCAGCAGGCCCTGGTCATTCTTCTCACGGCCTATGGGACAGTGGAAGATGCGGTGGAAGCCATAAAACTCGGTGCATATGATTTCCTGATTAAAAGCGTCGATTTTTCAAGTGTGGAACCTGTAATTGATCGCGCACTGGACTACCTGACTCTCCGCCGCCGTATCGACTTTGAAACGCAGGATAGGCCCGGACGATATGCCTTCAACAGTTTGATTGCCAATAGTCCCAGTATGAAAGAATTGGTGGGGCAAATTCAGGAAATGGCGAAAAATCTGAAAACGACGGTGCTGCTCTTTGGAGAAACCGGAACGGGTAAGGAATTTGTCGCAAGAGTGCTCCACCATAATGGCCCTCGGGAGAAAGGTCCGTTTGTAGGGGTGAACTGCACAGCCATTCCTCAGGAATTATTTGAAAGTGAATTGTTTGGTTATGAACGCGGGGCGTTCACGGGGGCGAACCAGCGCAAACCCGGCCTCTGTGAGCAGGCGGAAGGAGGGACCCTCTTTCTGGATGAGATTGGAGACCTCAATCCTTCCATGCAGGCGAAATTGTTACGAGTGCTACAGGAGCGTTCGTTTAAACGATTGGGTGGAAAAGAAGATATTGATGTGGATTTTCGTCTGATTGCGGCCACCAATCGGGATCTGCGCAAGGATGTGGCCCAAGGCAGATTTCGCGAGGACTTGTTTTTCCGGTTGAATGTGGTGTCCTTGACTCTCCCTTCATTACGGAATCGAACAGAAGATATCATCCCTCTGGCTCTTGCGACGTTGATTCGACAAAGCAGCGATCTTGGTAAGGAAGTCACAGCTATTGAGCCGGAAGCCCAGCGTATGTTGGAACGCTATCCGTATCCGGGAAATATCCGTGAACTGGAAAATATAATGGAGCGTGCGGCCATTTTCTGCCGTGGAAAAAGCTTGACGCAAGGGGATCTGCCTCGTGAGGTATTGGAAGAAGCCCGTTCCTCGGTGAGTGCAGTCTCCCGAGGGGATCAACAGGTGGTGCGTATGGAAATGATTCTGGGAGAACAAACCCTTGCAGAAATTGAAAGTGATTTAATTGAAGAAGTGATGCGGTTATCTGATTTTAATAAAAGTCTCGCCGCCAAATACCTTGGCATTACTCGATTCGCTTTGGATCGTCGCCTCAAGAAAATCCCCGAGTCCTGATCGCCCCTGTCGTTATCAAAGCCAGCCTGTTCGTGAGGATGTTCGGGTGGTCGTCTCCTCAGATCCTGTTGACCCTCTTTAAGGGGCCATCAAGAGAATTTGCTGTCATGGTGTTCCAGGGTAAACGGCCCGGTCTCTATTACGACTTTTTTCGACTTTTGACAAGAACAATGATGCCAATGATTCCAATGACGAGAGCCAATATTCCAAGTGTTTCCAATCCTCCCACTTTACTATCCTCCTCGGATTGCAAGGTTTACACTTTTTTCCCTCTCTATCTCTCTGTGTCTTGTACCCACCAAAGATTGTGAGCCGACCGATATTTAACAAACGGACTTGATAGGATTTCAAGTTATCATTTCCATCCTTCACGTAATCCTCGGAATCGTCAAGGTGTCATTCCAATATGAATGATTGAAGGTGGAGGTGATGGACCCAGGTAATCAGATTGTTTTGATGCCAATGGTGAACGGTGCGTATTGTAATGACAGCCTAACACGGTTGAGAGTATTTTCTCGCCTGAGGGCCTACCTGGTCGTGTTCCACATCATATTTATTGGTTGAAGGCCAGTGGTTGCATAGCGTTGTGGGGAGAACAACCCGCTGGTAGAATCGGAGACTCATGAAAATTCCGACCACCTATGCTTGCTGACGTTGTCCTGCCTGGCAGGCGATTCCAGGTCTTTACCTATCAAGTCCCCCCCAATCTGTTTCCCCTGATTCATGTGGGAAGCCCCGTGGTGGTGCCTTTGGGGTCTGCCGTCGTCTCCGGAGTGGTTGTCGCGTTATTTGGATCACACACCTCTTCTTCCCTCCTATCTCAGTTCCGTCATAAACCCCTACGAGCCATTCATTCGTTGGAGGCCGATGCCGGAAATCGTCCATTGGAACATAATCTGTTTAGGTTGATTGAAAAAATTTCAGAGTATTATCTGACTCCTCTCTCAGCATGTTTGCGGTTGATTGTTCCCCCGCATTCGATACGGGTGATGAGGCGAGTATTCTTAACGGAGGAAGGTCGTCAGGCTTTATCGCATACGTCTTTAGCATCGGATGTCCAATTGGTGCTTCGAAAGTTAGAGCGGTCTCCCAAGGGACTACTCCGGTCCTCTCTTATCCGATCGATGAACAATGTTCCGGATATTCTGACCCGAGGGAAAAAGAAGGGATGGATCATTGAACAGACGACCACGCCTTCAGGATCCAAGGCTCCAAGTCGGGTCGGGGCAATGAGTTCTGGACGAAACACCGGGCGTTCAGTTGCACCAGGGTTATTTGATTCTCCTCAAGAAGAATCCACGGATTTGTCGGAATCTGTTCAGAGGACGGCGTCGTGTTCATTTGAGGACAACCAGTTATGGAAGCATCTGTTGTGTGCGGTGCAGGCCGGGGGTTTTCAGGAAGTGCCTGTTATAGGATCGGAACCAGTACGCCAGGACCTGTTGTTCAAGATGGTTGAGTCCATCGCGGATCAGGGCCATCGAGCGCTCATTCTTACTCCCGAAGTGCAGCAAGCTGAAATCCTCGGCGAACAGTTTCGACTCGTCGGCAACAATCAGGTTGAGGTTTATCATGGGCACCTTTCATTCATGGTTCGTGCCGCTCGTTGGGAACGGATTCGACAGGGCGACGTGCAAGTCGTGGTTGGAACCCGATCCGCACTATTTCTGCCTGTTCCGGATTTGGGGCTCATTTGGATCGATCAGGAAGAGGATCCGTCCTATAAAGATGAGCATCTTCCGTATTTCCACGCTCGAGAAGTCGCGCGAATGCGGGGAGAATGTGACCAGGCACTCGTGGTCTATGGTTCGACATGTCCTTCGTTGGAAGTCTATGGGCGTTTTACAGAGCAGATCCGTCAGGAGCTCGAGCGGGAATCACAGCAGGCTCCTCAGGTGGAAATGATCGATTTGCGGGCCTTACCTTATGAGACGATTCTGTCCCCGGTTTTACTTGCCAGGATCACTCGGGCGCTGGAAAAGGGGGAGCAAGTTATTCTACTTCTCAATCGCAAGGGCTTTTCCGGTGCGCTGGTGTGCCGGGATTGTGGAAAGGCTCCGATCTGTACCACCTGCGGGGTGCCATTGAAACTCTATCAGCGACCTTCGCGTTTGGTGTGTTCCTACTGTGAGGGAATTCAACCAACTCCTGAAACCTGCCCCACCTGTCAGGGCAGGGTGTTTCGATTTTCCGGCATGGGAACGCAGCGATTGGAAGAAGAGGTGAGCCGTCTTTTTCCTGCGGTCTCGGTTGCTCGATTCGATCGGGAGAATGTGAAAACCACCGAGGCGGCCGATGCGATGTTACGCCAATTCCGGTTACAAAATATTCAAGTGCTGATTGGGACGGAGTTTTTGGTTCACCAGGCACACCCCCCGACGGCTCCGGTGATTGGATTTCCACAAGCAGATTTTGGGCTTCATATTCCTGACTTCCGATCAGCCGAACGGACGTTTCAGATGTTGTCGAAGGCACTCTCCCTGGCCTGGAATGGGCAGGAGGCCGGGGAGGTGATTCTCCAAACCAGACTTCCTGATCATCATGTACTCATGGCCATCGGGCACCAGCGTCCCCGAATATTTTATGACCAGGAACTGGAGTTGCGTGACATCTTAGGGTATCCCCCGGCTACCCACGTGATTTTGGTGGTCGTGACGGGGGCCCAGGGTCCACGAGTTCAACGGGTTGTGGACTTTCTCCATCAACGACTGAGGGAGTTTGAAGCGGCAAGAACTCCGGGTGAAGCAGGAAAAGGGATCATGGGAACGCCAATGATCCTGGGTCCGATGGCATCCAAGAAACCAGGACGGATCAAAAAAAATCGAGTGCTTTTTTTGATGAAAACAGCTGATTTATCGGAAGCACGAAGGGGTCTTCGAAAGATTCAGCGGGAGTATGAGGCAGAGTTTCCCAAAAATCCTGTGGTGGTTGAATTCAATGTGGACCCCATGGATATTCAGTAGGAGGGGGTTTGTCTTTACCACGGATTTAGCCTGATTTTTTTCTTTCCTGTTTTTTCTGGTTTTTTGTTTTGGGAACGGTGATGGAAGGGGCGGCCGGGGAGTGTGTTCCGCGAGTGCGTTTGAAAATGCCATAGGCGAAGGTCATCCAGAACACGCCCGAAAACAGGCCAAACAACACGGCGGTGAAAATTCGTTCCAATTCTTCTAATGGAGGTTCGGGTCCCAGTTTTTGCAGGTCGGCCATTTGCATGATGGGCCACGCAAAACTTTCCAAACCTAAGAGGAGCGTGGAGGCCGCCCAGATAGATCCGATGGACGGACTTTTCCAGGCCAACAGGATGGCCAGCCCGATGGCCAAAGCAATTCCCAGAGGCACCGGTAAGGCCCCCACTAATAACCAGAGTCCCACCGTGACGGTAAGACTGCCCAACACAGCGTTTAGTTGATGCCAGAGATTATCATTCATCTCGAATCGTCCTCGGAAGTCCTTTCAACGCCGCTCACCTTATCATAGATTCTCGTCGCCCGGCATCCTGTCTTGTCGTGGCGAAAGACCAATCCTGCGGTGTATCGACCTAGCGACCAATATCAGCCAAGGGCTCCATGGTGAGGGTATAGGCCCCGCGAGGGTTGTCTGCTAGGTGATTTGATTGGTGGAGCTCTTCATGTTTTGGGGTGGTTTCACAGTCCGGAGTGAGCACGATTCCCCAATGAGCATTTTCTGCACAGGTATTGTCGAGGATAAGCGCTTTGGCGAGGTGAAAGAGGAGAATGCCACTCAGCATATTCCCGGAACAAGTATTATTCACCAGATCGGGTCGAGTTCCCTCATCTCTGGCGGCAATTCCAAAATGATGATTGCCAAAACAGGTGTTTTCACGCAGATACGGTTGCGCACCAGCAAAGGAAAAAATACCGGACTCCCGATTATGAGAGATTTCGTTGCCGAGCATGGTCGGGCGGCAATCCGGTCCATAAATGACGACTCCGGATAAAAGCCCCTCTGTGGCCCTGCAATGGGAGATGGTACAGGTGGAATCCAAAATATTCATGGCAGAATGTTGGTCGCTGCCCACATACCGAAATGTGATACCACTGATCTGTCCGCCGGATACTCGTTGAAGATAGCAAGGACCGCTTCGCCGATTGAATATTGTGACCTGGTCCCGACCGGCGCCGACAAGATGGATGGTTCGCTCAGTCATTACCAACCGATCTTCATAAACCCCCGGTCGAATGAATATTTGATCATCTTGTTGCGCGTGAGCGAGAGCTTCGCTGGGTAGGGTGAAGCAATCTGGGTGCTCCGCATCCACAATTAACGTTTTTCCACCGAAAGGATTGGGTGGCGGTTCGTGAAGAGGTGATTGTTCAGCAGGCAAGGCCATCTCCCATTTCAAAATGGTTCTGTCAAACGTGGGCCATGAAATCTACGGTGACAATGCATTGAACGTCTTTAAGCAGACGAATACAAACCGAAGGGTGAACCATACAGGATTTCCTTAGATTGACATTTCATTATCCAATATCCAATGCCCAATATAAGGAAAAAATGCCTGCAATATTGCCATTTCCTCTTCTGGTATTGAAATTGCTCGTGTTTTTCCCTTGTACAAAAAATAAATTTTAAAGACTTTTTTGTCTAATTTTTTTGATGACCGAAGAATTTTTCTGCATTAGGAGAGAAGTCTGATTCCCCATCAGTAATTTCAACTGCTTTTGTCAGAAAAGTCTGACTCCCCCTCAGTAATCTCAACTATTTTCCCCCAGGAAAGCGAGCTTTCTTATGCGACCGTATGAGAGGAGTGGTATGTCCATGTACCTTTTGTTCATAGTGCTGAGCACGATGTCGTTTGTAACATGTTTACCTGGAGCGCAGGCACAGGAAACGGATATTTTTCAACATCCTAATGCTGAACAGGCAGGGATTAAGAAATCTTTAGAGCAGCAAATTGGGGCTGGCAGGGGAGATATTACTACTCCCGATTCCTCGCTGTACATCATTAGCCGGGATCCGTTCCGCTCCATTGGTCGTGGTCGAAATCTTTTTCAACGAAAATTCACCTTATCCCAAGGAATGGGCCCACGCAATGGTGACGGGTTTGGAGATATTAGCGCCGATGCCACGCTGGGCGCAGGGTTAGCAGATAGTTGCGCGGCCTGCCACGGACGTCCACGAGGATCGGCAGGATTTGGTGGAGTCGTGTTTACCCGTCCGGATAGCCGGGATGCCCCGCATTTGTTCGGGTTAGGGATCATCGAAATGCTTGCGGATGAAATTTCTCAAGACCTCCGGCGAACCCGGGATCAGGCCATTGCCAAAGCCAAAGGGGGACGACAATCGGTGGAGGTGTCGTTAAAGAGTAAGGGGATTTCCTATGGAAGCATTAAAGTGAATCCCGATGGTTCGGTCGATCCTTCCCGATTAGAAGGGGTTGATGAGGATCTTCGGGTACGGCCATTTTTTCACCATGGCGGCACCATTTCCATCAGGGAATTTGTTGTTGGGGCACTGAATGGAGAAATGGGTATGGAGGCTTTTGATCCGGATTTGGCCAAGGCGGCTAAGGGTGGAGAAGTGGTGACGCCATCGGGAATGGTGTTGAATGGAAAGGTTGATACCATCGAAGCACCTCCGGCTCTGAGTGAAAGTGATGATCCGGATCGGGATGGGGTGGCCAATGAAATTCCCGTGAGTCTGGTGGACCATCTGGAATTCTATTTGTTGAATTATTTTAAGCCCGGCATAGGCCGCCAGACCAGAGATTCTGAACAAGGGCAGAAACTCTTTCAAGACATTCAATGCACCGGTTGCCATATCCAAAATTTAGTCATTGAGAAAGATCGACGGGTGGCTAATGTGGAAACCTCATTTGACCCCCGCCGAGGGATTTTCAATGACCTGTTTGCCGTGGCGACTCCTTTGTTCCAAGAAGTTCCGGGTTCAGGCTCGCCATCGGTGAAAAAACCCAAGGGTCAGCGGTTTGTCGTCAAGAATATTTATGCGGATTTCAAACGGCATAATCTTGGCCCCAACTTCTGGGAACGCACTTGGGATGGTACCTTGACCAAGGAGTTGATGACCGAACCGCTATGGGGAGTGGGGACGACTGCCCCTTATGGGCATGACGGGAGGAGTATTGATCTGTGGTCGGTCATCATGCGGCACGGTGGTGAAGCGCAAGATGCTCGGGATCGCTTTGCCCGATTACCGGAGGTGAAGCAGGGGCAGGTTATTGATTTTCTCCAGACATTGGTGTTGTTTCCACCTGACGATACGGCCTCCAATTTGAATCCGGGTGATTCGCAATCACATAATTTCCCTCAGTACGAACATGGCAATATTGCCTTGCCTGCGTTATTCAACGATCCAAGCGATTTAGAATAAAGGGCGTTTTACTCGTTCTTCCCTGCCTATCGGCATCAAGCCCGTGAGCGATAAGCTCACGGGCTTGAACGTTCTCTGGCAACTCATTGTTATGATTGTCAAAGCCATACTGACTTATTCAGGGATGGGAGAAAGGAATTTTCTGGCTATAAGAATGGCCAGGGTTATCGGAGCAATGCGCCTTAATTATTTTCAAAGGCTTGGCGGGTGGCAAACACTTCTCCCGGGTGGATCAAAAGTAGGCAATTGCCATCAACCGGATCCTTGTGAAACAGCGCGAAGGTTAAGCAGAGCTGCGGGGTCGGTTCAGGATGAAACTGCAATAACACGGGAACATCGACCAGTGCCGTTGGGGTTTTCAGGCTGGCTAATCGGAGACGTACCGCAACCAGTGTATCGCGCAGGCGGGTTTGAATACGTTCTTCTGTTATATCCGGTGAAGAAGTAATGTATTGATCCCAAAGGGGGTTGGTCATCCCCACACAGAAGTCCAAGCCCACGCTCTGTGCGGTTGGTGTGACATCCTTGAGGATTCCGGACTCAATGGCTTCTTTTCGGGATCGGATCGGGAGTGATTCAAATTCTGTAGGAATTTCTCCCGAATTGGGTGAAAGAGCTACCTGGGATGGCTCGGAGATATCCGGATTCAGAGGAGTGGATTCCATCTGGGTTTCATGAGATTCATTTTCCAGCGGGGTAGATTTGCTCAAGGGTGTCCCCTCTAGTGCCTGGATAAGGCCTTCATAGACCGCTTTAGCAGAATCCGTCCATGAATTATCTAATGGCAATCCCCGAAAGGCTGCTTCAGAAGCTTTTTTCTCATCATGGGTTAAAATGCGTTGTGCTTTCATACTTCAAAGATAAGCCAAATCCCCTGGAAGTCAAGTGTCAAAGTTTGTTGGCCATCCAAAAAACCTGAAGGAGAAAAACAAAAACACTTGGAATTTCAGGGAATGAGGACCTAAAAACGGTTCAGTGGGCGTCGTTTGCTTGATGCTTCCATGACGCTTTTACCGAAATGTGGCTTCCAAATCACGATCTAACGTCAGGACAATAATGCGTTCTTCGATCCGGGTATCGATATCTGTAAACAGGGCTGTAGTTTCCACTCCGGTGATCTCCAACATTTCACGACACAGTTGCTCTCTTCCCTGGGAAATAAGATTCTGGCGCATCTGTTTGACCATTCCAATGCCTTCCTCACTTTTGGCCAGCTGGCGTTCGGCCGGTGTAAGAACGCCCTTGAGCCGAATGAGAATGGTGTCGCGCAGAATAGAGGCTCGAACATCGGTGGGGCCCCGCCCCATGAATTCCTGCTCAAATTTTATGATGGCATTTCGGATTGCCGATTCCATTTCACCTCGAGTGATGGTGTGTTTCATACGGGGACGCCTTCCGGCAAGAGCGATCTTACCCATCCATAATCAATCGAATCCTTGTACCTTTTCGAAGAGAATCTCAGAAACTTGAGGAATAGCTTATCCCCCTGATATAAGCGTATTGTTCATGTGAGGTCAAGAAGAGTATGGACTTCTCCTCGAATGCCTGAGGAGGGTGGCATCTGTGCTGGGTTTGTCCTTGATCGTAAAACGGGTTTGTCGGATCGCCTGCATCATTCAGCGTGAGACTGAGGTACGCGATAGAATAAGCCAACCGAGTACTCTCCTGAAGCTAAAAAGAGGAGACGCCCATCGGTTGGCTTTTTTTTTGTAAATAGATTTTATTACACACTGCTAAATTCACTTAAATCTAATGAGTTGG
>DOFS01000290.1 GCA_003523945.1 Nitrospiraceae bacterium
TGGCCAGGACTGTCGAGGCCAACCAAAATTTGAGCCATATCCCAATGGGTTTCGAGTCGATGGGCCCCCAATATTATTAAACACACTGACAAGAAGAGAGGTTGCAATACTGGCGAGCATACCCAGCCAGAGAGCTGCAGGAAAGGCAACTAAAAACGAAAGGACCATGCCAATCACGCTACCATTTACACGTCGTCGAGAACCTAACAACAAACCCACTATGGTCCCCAGCACGACGGCTAAGCCAAAAATTTCCCAACGTCCGGCGGGTTCAGGAGAATTGTCAGCCGAGGATGGAGGGTTTGTGTACGTCCCTTCAATGGTTCCGAGAATGGCGTGAGTGCCGGCAATGATGCCTCCGGAGAAATCTCCCGCCCGGAAACGCGGGACCACCTCATGTCGAATGATTCGGGAACTTTTGGCATCGGTCAACGTGCCTTCCAATCCATAGCCCACCTCGATACGAACCTTTTTTTCTTTTACGGCAATGAGGAACAGGACACCATTGTCCGTACCCTTTTGGCCGAGTGCCCAGGCGGTCGCCACCTGATGAGAAAACTCTTCCAGCGGGTGGCCCTCTAAGGACGCAAGGGTGAGGACTGCTACCTGGTTCGATGTTTTGGATTCATGGGCAGCCAGGGCCGCGTTCAGATCGGAAAGGGCAGGAGGGGAGAGAAGATGAGCCTGATCTACCACCCGACCGGTGAGGGGAGGAACATCCAGGCACCACCCGGTCGCAGCCAGGAAGAAAATACTCAGGAGCCCCAACCAGGCTAACCGGTAAAGGCTCCGCCCTGGTCTCAGCCTCATCATGTTCATGCCGTCCGGTGTCCCGATGTCAGGTTAGAACTTCACTTCGGGAGGGGTTGACACGGCCTTTTCATCAGCGACGGTAAAGCTTGGTTTCACCTCAAGGCCTAAGAGGTATTTGGCGGTCAGATTGGTCGGGAAAAATCGAACACCCTTATTGAATTCCGCGACCTTGTCGATGTACCGCTTGCGGGCCACCGTGATGCGATTTTCCGTGCCTTCCAGTTGGCTTTGGAGATCACGAAAATTTTCGTTGGCTTTGAGATCGGGATACTTCTCGACGACGACCATCAGGCGAGAAAGGGCCGATGAGAGACCTTGTTGGGCTTCCTGAAATTTTTGAAACAGACTGGGGTCTTTTAAGGCTTCCGGTGTCAGGGTCATCCCCGCGGCTTGCGCGCGCGCCTGTGTTACCCCTTCTAGGGTTTCCTTTTCGTGAGCCGCGTAACCTTTCACGGTTGCCACGAGGTTAGGAATTAAATCAGCCCGGCGCTGGTATTGGTTCAAGACTTCGCTCCAGGCGGCATTGGTTTCTTCGTCCAGCCCTTGGAGGTCGTTATAGCCGCATCCGCTAAGGAACAGAATCAACAGGAGTGCTCCAAGTACAGGGCTCTTGAACATTCTTTCCATTGTCCATTTCTCCTTTGCGAATAGGGCTGATTTCCGGCCAAATGTAGAGGCAAGAACCAGATAGCCATCAATTTCTGGAAAACAAGGAAAAGAACATTCCAGAGAACAGGAAAAGCCTGGGTGATTTTGGGATTTCCTTAGGAGGTCTGATCGTATTCGTTCAGATTGGAATGTATCATGTTTACGGTGACAATAATTTCAAAGGGATTCACTTGAAGCGATTTGTGCGGCTAACACACTTTCGAGTTTGGCTGGAGAGTAGGTTGGGGGTTTGACCCATTTCCCGTCTTCCCGTTTGTGCCCGCCAATTTTACTCATGTTCGACCGATGGACTTCCTGAAAGACCGGTTCCATGTCAATGCCAAGGGATACGGCGGTGCCATAGACGACATACAATAAATCAGCAAGTTCCTTCGCAATAGACGGTAAGTCTTTTTCCTGCATGGCTTCCTGAAGTTCATCGAATTCTTCCTGGATGAGCCGTTTCCGAAGGATTTGGGTCGGTTCATCCGGGATAGAGGGAGTAGGAGACACGTGGATCTCAAATTGCTTGTGAAATTCTTGTACCATGCGTTGCGCGTCGTTCAATGTTCTTGACCTCCTCTGGCTCTTTTTTATAAAAGCGCAAAATGAAAAAAATCTATTAAATGGCGACTATCAGATAAATGTCGTTCACGTTCGTGCCGGTTGGGCCGGTCATGATGTGGCCGCGGATCTGTTGGAAGAACGTATAGCTGTCATGTTCATGTAACGCGTGCTCAATGGAGAGCCCTTTCTTTTTGGCCCGCTGAACCGTCTTCCCATCGACTACCGCACCGGCCGCATCGGTTGGTCCATCAGTCCCGTCAGTGGCAAACCCTGCCACAAATACATTCGTGAGTCCAGCCAGTTCCTGGGCTGCGGCCAGGACGCATTCCTGTGCCCGCCCACCTCGGCCTTTTCCGCTCACGGTGACCGTCGGTTCTCCTCCAGCGATGAGACAGGCTGGCCGCTGAACCGGGTTGCCGAATTCGACGAGGTCTCTGGCAAAACCTCCCAGGATGCTGCCGATCTCCTTTGCCTCCCCTTGCAAGGAGTAGGGAAGAATAAAGGGCTTGAATCCCAACAGCTTGGCCGATTTGGCGACGCCTTCCAGGGCCTGGCGATTGTTGGCGAGAATGATATGCCGATTGCGTAACGACTGTCTTCTGGCAGGTTTTATGGGTGTCTGATTGAAATTGGTAAGACCTTGGTGTAAATGGCGTTGTACGGAATCAGGTGTTTTGTTCCAAATCGAATACTGTTGAAGAATGTCGATGGCATCCTGGAACGTGGAGGAATCTGTGACCGTCGGGCCGGATCCAATGGTGGATAGGTCATCTCCTAAAACATCGGACATAATTAAGGTCAGGATAGTCGCCGAGGTGGCTCGGGTTAATTGCCCGCCCTTGATAGCAGATAAATGCTTTCGAACGATATTGATGTCATGAATCGTGGCTCCGGATCGTAAGAGCAACTGTGTGGTACGTCGTTTGGCAGCTAATGTGAGGCCGATTGATTGCGCACAGAGCAGGCTTGAGGCGCCACCGGAAAGCAAAACAATCAAAAGATCGCGTCGAGAAAGTGATTGGGCCAGTGCCAGGACCTGCTTCGTGGCTTTTACCCCCCGTCCGTCCGGCATCGGATGTGCGGCTTCAAAAATGCGAATCTTGTCGCATGGGGCCCCATATCCGTCGGGAACAATGACCATCCCGCCTTCCAGCCGATTTCCGAGCGCCTGCTCCAGCGCCAACGCCATTCGTGCAGAAGCTTTTCCAGCTCCGACGCAGAAGACGCGATCATAGCGTGTCAGATCGTAGTGGAAATCCTGAACGTGAAGTCGGTGGTTGTGGAGATGGAGCGTCTCTTCAATTGCTCGGGCAGGATTGCAGGATTCCAGTCCCGCACCAAGAAGGGAACTTAAAATTTGTTTCGTGTCTGGATTGGCATGTTGGATAATGACGCGTGTTTTTTTGAGTTGTGGTGTTGACATGGAGGTATTTGGTCACAACATTCTTTTTGAAAAGTGAAAATTTTTCGCGAGCCAATTGCCTGCAATGTACCATATGGTGAGGAGAAAAGAGTCTGAAAAATGGCAGGGGGCTTTCTGTTACCCTCAGCCAGAAACGAGGAGTTTCACTGAAGAGATGAGGGCTTATTTCATTTGGCCTCTCATATGGGAGTGCCTAAGAATGAAATGGGCTCCAATTAATTGGGGGAAGTGAAAGAAGGGCCCATGCGTCCGTGTGGGTCGGAAGGGGACTGTCCGGTTGTGAGCGGAGACGGACACCAGA
>DOFS01000450.1 GCA_003523945.1 Nitrospiraceae bacterium
TGCTGGATAAATTGGAAATGCGTTTAGCCAGGAATCGGTATCTTTTCGGTAGGAACCCGGTTGAAACAGACTGGCGGTTGTTCGTAACACTCATCCGGTTCGACGCGGTGTATCACGGACATTTCAAATGTAATATCCGGCGCATTGTTGATTATCCTCATCTCTTTGGCTACCTCAAAGACCTTTATCAGTATGACGGCGTGGCCGAGACTGTAAATATGGATCACATTAAACGCCATTACTACATCACCCACGATGACATTAACCCCACGGGTATCGTTCCTCTCGGCCCCGACCAGGATCTTGCCTCTCCCCATGGGCGTGCACATGTGTAGAAAGTCATCCCGCCTTCTCTGCCGTGAGTAAGCCCAACTCTTGAAATTAACCCTGCCACGGCGAGCCATGACGCCATTGCCAACGTGCCTGCATTCTCTATCCGCTCCCCTTTCCCTCCCATACGGTTTGAATGCCTGAAAAATACAGAAGAAGACGCTAGAATAGGGTTCACATTTCCACGTCTCGCATGGTGTCAGAGAACAGGAAGAAGAATAACCGATTACGGTCTTGAATCTGGAGGAATCATTATGACGTTAAGAGCACACAATAATGTCCCACTTCCCTCATGGATGTATGGCACGGCGTGGAAAGAAGGCGCCACCACCCATCTGGTGCAATTAGCCGTCGCTTCAGGGTTCACGGCCATCGACACGGCCAATCAGCTCATTCATTACCGGGAGGACCTGGTGGGTGAGGCCCTTTTGGCACTCGACAAGCAAGGTATTAAGCGGGACGCTCTGTTTCTGCAAACGAAATTTACACCGGTGAACGGGCAGGACCATCGAACCCCCTATGATGCCTCGGCCGACCTCACCACCCAGGTCCAACAATCCTTTGGCAGCTCACTGACCCACCTGCACACCGACTATATAGACTCGTATGTGTTGCACGGTCCGTATTCGCGGTCGGGGTGGGGGAAATCGGACCGGGAGGTATGGGCGGCCATGGAGGAACTCTATCAATCCGGGAAGACGAAAATGATCGGCATCAGCAATGTGACTTCCGGACAACTCACTCAACTCTGTGCGGAAGCGAGGATTAAACCGATGGTCGTGCAGAACCGGTGTTATGCCTCCTTTGGATGGGATAGAGAAGTAAGGGAGATATGCCATGCTCATGACATCATTTACCAGGGCTTTTCGCTCTTAACGGCCAACAGGGACGTGATGGGCGACCCCGACATCCGAGCCATCGCCAAACGCTTAGGGACGAGTCCCGCGCAAGTGGTTTTCCGCTTTGCCATGTACATTGGAATGCTCCCATTGACCGGAACCACCAAAGAACAACACATGAAAGACGACCTCAAGGCTGGGGAATTGGCCTTGTTGCCTGAAGAGGTCGAACTGATAGACACGATAGCAGAATAATGCGAAACCCCCTTCCTGAGCCGAGACATAAGGGCTACCCGCCATCTTGAATCATCCCCACCACAACATGACGTCTGAACGTTTTTGTCGTTCGGTGGCAGGCCGTAAACTTCAGATTTGCCTTTTACCGTTCATCTTCCTGATCACTCTTTTGCCCTTCTACACGGCGGCACGAGCCGGCACGGTACCCGAACTGATGCTGGCGGACATCTACCGGCAGGGTCTTGATCTCAGCCAATACCGGGTCAGCGAAAAACTCGACGGCGTCCGCGCTCGGTGGGATGGCACCCATCTGGTTTCGCGAGGCGGTAACGTGTTTGCCGCCCCGGACTGGTTTACCAAAGGATTCCCGGCAATTCCTTTGGATGGAGAATTATGGATGGGGCGGGGGAAATATGAAGAGGTGTCGTCCATTGTCCGGACACAACTACCCCATGATGGATGGCGAAACCTGCGCTTGATGGTCTTTGATCTCCCCACACATGGCGGGACGTTTGACCAACGAGTGATCGAGATGAATCGCTTCAAAACCGAAAGCGCTTCTTTCTATCTTGGCATCATTGACCAACAACGGGTCGGGAGCGAAGAAGACTTGTTGAAATGGTTGCACAGGGTAATTGATGACGGTGGTGAGGGGTTGATGCTGCACCGGGAAACCGCCTTGTATGCCAGCGGCCGCAGTCAGGATTTGCTGAAGTTGAAATTTTTCACGGATGCTGAGGCGACGGTTATTGGGTATCGACCAGGCAATGGTCAGTTTGCCGGTCAGGTTGGGTCACTCAAGGTGCGCACGGATGAAGGGGTCACCTTCTTTATCGGAAGCGGACTCAGTCATGAGGAACGGGAACATCCTCCCCCCCTACACAGTCGACTCACGTTTCGTCACCAGGGATTGACCAAAAACGGCATCCCTCGCTTTCCGGTCTTTTTGCGTATCCGCGATGAGGAACCCCGCTAGGCAGTATTTTTCTGCTCATAGGAGTTTTCGATCTCCTTGGTCTGGATCCGCATTGATTCATGGCCTGTTCAAAAAGACCGTCTTCTTACCCGCCCAGCCCAGGCACGCCAAGACGTGCCTTTCTGCGGGCAAAGCCGCAAGCCGGAAAGAGGGCTAGGCGTACCGGGAGATCCGTTGAGCCATTCAAACAATGAAAACGCCGCTGGTGGGATTATTCAGCAGTCCAACTCAGTAACCTTCCCGCTTCACACAGAAGTTGCTTAACTCCACGCTTTCCCGCAGGCATGTTCTTGTCAGCAGTTGATGATGCCCAAATGAATCAGTGACGGCCTCCAGGCCCAACTGTTGGCATCGCCGAATACTGTAGACCAATGCGGCAGATGTTTTAATCAACCCAAACCCATACTCAAATGCCAGGTTTTCCTGTTCAGGCAACCGTCTCCCGCTCATGGCTTGAAGGGTTTCAACGGTGTAAGGCACAAACTCTCTTTCTGCCTGCTGAAATGCCACCAGGAGCGCAGAGTCTGTCGGGACGGAACTTCGCCCTTGGCTATCCTGGTCAAAGGCCACTAACCCTCGCTGAAACCGTCGATCATCCTTCAAGCCTTCATGAAAGATCGATCTCCACAGAGGATCCACAAGGTCCTGATTGACCGCCGCAACCATCTCCGGACTCAGCAGACCACTGACATTATGTCCTTGGATGATTCGACCGCTCTCTAATAGATCTGGATAATAATCACCCATCCGGTCTGGAAACCCTGTTGCCCCCATGAATGGGGTTAATTGCAGGGCCATAAAATCCAGAAAATGGACATGCCGATAGTTTGCTAGCAGTTGATGAAGCGTCTGTTCATGACACAGGTGGAAGGGATAATACAGCGCATCCATGGGCAAAGAGTCTAGCAAACCTGCCTCCAGGAGATTAGGGTGAGTTCAAACCTGTTCCAGGATATTGTGGTGGTGGAAAAACCAATCCTGGTGCCAACCCTGTCTCGAGAAAGGCAACGAACACGCAAGGCAGAGATTTCTTCACTCCGGTGCCAAAAGGTCATACCGGGATGCGTCACAGCGTTGGACCTCAACAGGCGGGCTACGGGGATTCCCGTAACCGCCTACATCACAACCCCTATGGCATGCTCTGCTTAAACGTTAGGGTTTCACCCGCCAACATGAGCCTGAAGAATTTGAGATTCTGCTATCTTCGGATCCGCCGGAGCCAACTCCAAGGCCTTTTTAAAATGAGTTGTGGCTTCAGGGTGCATTCCCAACTTATCCATCGCCAATGCAAGATTGTAATGCGCTTCCGCGAGATCAGCATTGGCGGCGATGGCTTTCATGAAATGTTCTTTGGCCACATCCCAGTGCCCCTGTTGAAAATGATTGACTCCTTCATCATTTTCTGTGGCACCCGCGGCTCCGGCAGATGCCATCAGTGCGCCTGCCGCCTGTGGAGTTTCTACCATGCTTGGAGTTTCGGCCGCGGGCATGGGCATGCTTTCCTCCTTAGGCTCCGTTTTCGTTTCCTTCCCGTATTCGCCGGAATCGCAACCACTCCATACCAACACCATGAGGAACAGTAATCCGAGACCGAAAGATCGCTGATTCATCGTGCCCTCCTTGTTAAATGGTGAGCGGCGCTATGGCAGACCGCCATACCCTCCAAAGAAAGGAATACATTCACGATTTGGGTTGAGCAATGTCAATAGCGGCCACATTGTTCACCACCATTATGGTCATGATGCGAATGAAGAAGGACACATACCAATACAATTAGCACGATGAGGTTTTCGGAAAATTTTATATACATGCAGGTGAACAATCCCACCAAACGATCGGGACTACCTTTTCACACAAACAAGTGTAGGCCGGCCCTGAACCGAAGGTTATGTGCCTGTGGTTTATCTGAAGTCAATCAATCTGATTGGATTCCTTGTGTTTCTGCTTTTTTCAATATTCCGCATAGATCCTGTCTCGATCCTTTGAAATGAAATAGGTGTATTTCCCCAGATTCCAGCAACCTACTTGACTCCCGGAAATTTGAAATTATCTTTTAACCAACATCGATGCATGTTTTACCTTCGAGGGTATCCGGACGTTTCAACAATTTTTGGGAGAAACGAGCATTGTTACCAGAGGTACAAGGAGGAGGAATAAACTATGATCATTCGAAGATTTGATAATTGGCCGTTTGATGGTTTTTCGGGTGGAGTTTCAGAGCTGGACCGGCTGCGGCAAGATCTTGGACGTCTGTTTAATGGACTACCCAGGGCGAATGGATGGGATTCCCCAGCAGGCGTCTATCCACTCATGAATGTGTCCCAGGATAGTGAAAATGTGTATGTTCGCTCCGAAATCCCAGGAATGTCCCTCGATCAACTGGATGTTTCGGTTACAGGTCGAAGCCTTACTGTCACGGGTGAGCGGGCGATTCCGGATGAAAATTCCAATGTCCGATATCATCGTAAAGAGCGGGAGGCCGGCAAAATCCGGCGGCAGTTAACGTTACCCACGGATGTAGACAATGATCGAGTGCAAGCGAAATATCAACACGGCATTTTGATGGTGGTTTTGCCTAAATCAGAAAAGGCTAAACCCAAAAAAATTGCCATTAGCGGCTAAACTAAAATGAACATGAAGCGGCATGAAGGTGAGAGTTGGGGAAACCCCCATTAAATATAAAAGGAGGATGAACACATGACAACACAGACGCAGGACATACAAGTGCGGGATAAACGGGAAGTCAAATCAGATGCGGAACAAACCATCCCTGGTCGAGTGTTTTCCCCCAATGTTGACATATTTGAAGACGATCAGGCCCTAACAATTGTGGCGGATATGCCCGGGGTGCCCTCCGAAAATGTCTCAATTGATCTTCGTAACGATGTGCTTTCTTTGAGCGGTGTTCCGTCAGTCTCTGTTCCTGAGAAAGAGGACTATGTATTACGAGAGTATGCCACCGGGAAATATTTTCGACAATTTACACTTTCTGAAGTCATTGATCAGGAAAAAATTGAAGCCAAACTGAATAATGGAGTGTTGCGGGTGACTCTGCCAAAAGTGGGGCCTGCTAAACCTCGCAAGATTGAAATCACGGAAGGGTAACCGAGCTTCAAAACTTAGAGGGGGAGCCGTTCACTAGATGGTTCCCCCTTTTTCTTTATGAGAGAAAGGCTCTTGATGGTTCGCCGTGACCATCTCAGAACCTTCATGGGGAGAGACAACCACCGCAGGGGATCTCCCGAAAAGAGATTCAGACTTTAGTAAAGTAAGGGAGTGAGTCCGCTTTGTCCCATACCACTATGGCCAACGATAGCCACCGCATCGCCATCATAAACCTTGGTGTCCTCACTGGCGATTCGCTTATTAACCGTCACCATGACTTTTTTCTCTTTTAACAACTGAAAGACTTCACGAAGGGGCTTACCTTGCTTTCGAATCAGTTGTTTGACTGTGATGACGTCAGGAATTTCGCACCCGAGGGCCCGCTCTCCATCAACGGTTTGCAAATCACCCATTAACGTAATCGTAACCATAATGTCCTTTTGTTCATCATAAGTGAGCCTTCAGTTTTATTTGGTGAGTTCGTGAACCTCTTCGGATCATGGTGAGTTCCTGAAACTGACTTGCATTACCTTACGGCAAATTCGCGATAATTCGAACGGGTCCTCCTGTACCTCCTTGAATCTTCATGGGGAGGGCCGTCATTCGAGCTCCGCGAGGTGGTAAAAGATTAAGGTGCGCAACATTTTCCAATGCATACCGATTCGCTTGACCCAGAATCTGATGAACGGGAAAATTGCGGGATTGGCCGGCATCAATGCTGGCGGTATCTATACCAATTCCTAAAATATCCCGTTTATGGAGCAGGAATGTTATGGCCTCGGCAGAGAACCCGGGGAAGTGGAGAGTCCCTGGATCTTCCGGTGTGGAGCTGCCAAGATATCGAACTTTGTCCGGCCAATACTGTCCAAACCCTGTGAAGGCCAAGACGAGAGCTTTTGGAGGAATTGCTCCGTATGAACCCTCCCATTGGATGATATCATCAACCTGTAGGGTATAATCCGGGTTTGCATTCACTTGCGATCGAATGTCAAGCACGATCGCCTCACCGGTTAACCGTTCAACAGGAATTTCATCCACACTCCATCCGGATTCTGCAAAATGGTTAGGTGCATCGAGGTGGGTGCCGCCATGCTCTGAAGCTGAGTAAACCGCTGATGCATACCAAAACCCTTGGTTAGTGTGCCCCCAACTCGTTTTTTCCCAATGGAATGGCTCATTCGCGGGCCAATACACGGTGTCTTCATTAAAGGGATAGGTCAAATCTATAATTGTTCCACTGAGGGAAGAGTTTGTGACGCATCCTCCTAAAACGAGCGCTACCAGAATACCCTTTGTCCAGGGTAGCCAGGAAAACATGGAGATCCGGAAGAAGTGCGACGTCAGCATTGATAAAAATCCTAACAAGGTGAGAAAGGGCACAGCAATGGAAGAGAGCCATATGAATGAACCCACCATCTATAAATAACAACGCTCCCGGCAGATGTGGAATCATTTCTATAAACATGGTACAAAATCCCATTTACCTCGAAAGGCTGATCTCACACCATGTATAAAATAATTACGATTCTGATTCTCTTAGCCATCCTGTTCTTTATGATTCGACGAGCGGCCCGTGAATGGAGTCAGCCCAAACTTGACCCCGCCACTCCAGGAAAAGATGTCATGATTCAAGATCCAGTCTGTAAAGTATA
>DOFS01000451.1 GCA_003523945.1 Nitrospiraceae bacterium
ATATGGAAATTTACCAGTCTGTGATGGCGCCCCTTGGCATCGACATACTGATCGGCATATCTCTTATTGGTTTCAAGATATCGTTGGTAATCACTGACTACCGCATCACAAAGGCCCGGCTCAATCGCCCCTTTTAAAATGGTAAACCCCTCGGTGATCATCTCCTTGGCCATCCTCGGATAGTGCGAAGGATATCCAGTGCCTCGTGACACGACTTCCTGCTCTGCATTAGGCAGATCCAGCCACAAGACTCCCATCTCACCTCTGGCGCTTTCCGGTTGTTCAGATAAATTGACCATACGCAGGATTCTCCTGAAGGAATGATGAAACCTTTGCCATCCCGGAATACTCATTAGTCACGAATCACAATCCGACAGCTTAAAAACCCCTACTTCACCGCACGAATAATAATGGGAAGCATATTGCCATATTCATACTCGGGATGATTATTCGAGACCAACCCAGAAAACACATCGTAATTGACGCCGACACGAACATCGCTGAAACCACAACGGATTAAATCATCCAACAATCCCCAGCCATAGTGATAAAAGGTCAACGCGCCTTGAACGTTTATCGGATCACCATGGTACTCAGGCTCCATCAACAACTCTAGAGACCCATCAGCAAGGATCCTGGCCTTTTGAAGTTCCCGATCAAGCCTGAAAAAAAAGGGACAGGTAAAAATGAGGCTTCCACCTTTCCTCAGTACCCGATAAAGTTCTTCCAACCCTTTTCTATAGTCAAACACATGCTCCAGCACATCATTATGAACAATGACATCTAGAGAACCCGATGAAAACGACAATCCCGTAATAGACTCATGCCGGACAGAGATCCCGCAGGCGGCATGCAGAGTTCCACCCTGGACATCCTCTCCAATATATTCAGACCCGATGATTGAGGGGTAGGTCTCTTGAAGCCGTGCATATAAGATCGATGTGCGCTCTAAAATAGCCATCTGCACGTCAGCATAATGTTCTGTCTCTAAGGCGATGGCCGAATAGATCAGTCGGTTGCGATTGGATAACCCGCACTCACAGACCAAACCCTCCCGGAGATTAGGGAGAGTCCCGAAATAGACTCCACTGTTTACCGTGAATTTCCGCACTCTCCGACAGGCCACACAATATCCAGGAACCTCGTGTTGCGAAGAAAGATAGCCCTCGGCTTCGAGTTGGTACGGTTTAATCTGGGTCACATATTGAAGAAAGTCGTGTTTTCCTTTGAACCATGTAAACATAGTCATTCTTACTAGGGAATCGCGAACCGTCCGTTATCCGAGAGCATTTTTGGTAGCCACCAGATATTGATGACCGAATTCCCGATCGGGCTCTAAGTGATTACCTTCAGCCCATTCATTCCACGCGTTAATAAAGACCACTCGTTCATCTCCAAAGTGAAGCCGCCGTGTTTGATCAACGACCCGTCGTAACCAGTATTCGTATCGTTCGGGAGTGGCACCCACAAAGACATGAGAGACATCCTGCCGACGCGCAGTATTGTCCCAGGAAGGCATCACACCTTTAAAAAGTTTATAGGACGGCCAAGTTCTTCTAATAAAGTTTTCGGATGTCCGGACATAGTCAAACAGCACACCCTGATACTCAGGATTGATCAATGGTTGTGAGAGCTCGGTTTGCACCGGATACCGATGAGGCGGAAATTCAATGGCTGCATCAAACCCATAGAGATCTGGATCGTCTCCCATCGGCATACGTTCAAAGCTCTGAACATAGGCTAAGTAAATTTCTCCAATGCCTGCGTTTACACAGTATTCCCGCCACAAATCCGCCGTTCGTCTTGGCTCGGGGAGTTGTCCAAGCCGGTAGACGATCACCAGGGGTTTTCCGTGAATCCTGACATAACGTGGATCCATCAATGCCGGGGCAATCTCCGCAATAAAACCCGCATGGTCCGCCTCGGTATGACTCTGGGCGATAAGAATGTCCTCTTCACACCCGTCCCATCGTCTCGTCCAGTTCTCATTGGCCCAACAGAGGCAGAACGGAAAGTCCGGGGCACCGGATTGCAGCACTTCGTCAAGGGGACGATTCAGGAGTTTCTTTCCGGCAAACCAATAATAGTAATAGCAGAAGGCCGAAATGCCATACTGGCGAGCCAACCGCGCCTGTTCCTCACGGACCTCAGGCATACGTAAATCATAAAACCCTAAATCCGCTGGCAGATGGGGTTGATAATGACCTTTGAAATTCGGTCGCGCTTTCGTCACATTCGTCCATTCCGTAAAACCTTTTCCCCACCACCGATCATTTTCAGGAATGGGGTGATATTGAGGGAGAAAAAAGGCGATCGTACGAACCTCATTCAACTTTTTCAGCTCATCGGTCCATCGTTGAACAAACGTATTGACATTCCGAGCCACCAGAGGCATTTTTTCGTGGCTGGAATCATTGGTACTGACGCTGAGATGGTGAACGACTACGGAACGCGGTTGATAGAAGACCCGCATTCCCATTTTCCTCACACGGAAGGCTAAATCCGAATCTTCGCAATAAGCGGGCGCATAGATATCATCGAATCCCCCCAAGGTCTTAAACACCTCCGCCTTCATGAGCAGGCAGGCCCCGGAGCAATAATCGACCTCACGCACTACGTTATATTCTGGGCTTTCCGGGTCGCCATTCAACCCGACGAGTTCCGCTGAACCATCTCGCCTAATGATGGCTCCTGCTTCCTGGAGCTTTCCATTGGGGTAAAGCAATTTTGAAC
Organism: Nitrospiraceae bacterium; assembly: GCA_003523945.1. GTDB lineage: Bacteria > Nitrospirota > Nitrospiria > Nitrospirales > UBA8639 > Nitrospira_E. The sequence continues at coordinate 2,734 of DOFS01000451.1, forward strand.
CCACCAGACCAACATCTGATTGTTCTTGAAACGTGTTCACCAATTCATCAAGCCATCCTTCAAGCACCTGCGTGTCATTATTCAGTAGCAGCAGGTATTGACCACGAGCCAAGGATGCACCCCTATTGCACGAACGCAGAAATCCAATGTTTGCTTCATTCCTGCAATAGCGAATATTTTTAATCTTCGTGAGAATATTGGGCGTCTCATCATGAGATCCATCGTCAACGATGATTACCTCAAAACTACACTGAGGCACATACCGCAAAAGCGAAGCCAAACAACAGACGGTGTATTCCAGGTGATTGTAGACAGGGATCACAATGGACACCAATGGCTGCTCCACATCGCTGAAGTTGAAGGACTGGACAAGCGTTGCCATCCCACCCCAATCAAGCTGAATGAGAGGAGGCATCCTGAGAGGAGGATCCTGAGTAGGACAATCAGGATTTCCAGGCTCCTTAAGTGGAGCCAATTGCATGTCCTTCCACCGCCGATAACTCTCCGTCTGTTGGAAGAAAGAGCCAAATCGTGAAAAGACAAACGACACCAATTGATGTTTCCGGTGAGAAGAAACGGGCACCATCGATTTTGCGACCACGAGTATTCGCTCAAGCGACCCGCCGGTTGATTTTCCTTTTGAGGTCCCGGAACGCCCTGACGTCTTCAACCAATGCACCAGTTTGGCACAAACCTGGCCACGCCGGGAGCCCTCAGGACAAAGCCGTTCTCTCAAAATCCTTACCTTGCTGATGTTTCGCCACAGCAAGGATGAATGGACTTTACGTAATTCTTCTTCTTTCGTCAGCAGACGGGTATACAGGCTTTCAAAACGTTGATCCCGGTCTTCAAGCACACGGGCATGTTCAGCCGTGGCACGGAGCAATTCCTGCTCTTTCGCCAGCAACTGACCTTGAAGGTAGCCAAGTTGTTGATCGCGTTCCTCAATACCAGCCTGCAACGCCGTGTGTTGATGCCAATATTCTGGAACCTCCGGAACAAATATCCCGGTAGGAAGAACTGGCAATTCTCTATTCGCGGCAATGGCGACGAAATACACAGGCTCGGGGATGCTCAGAAACTTATGGGCTCGCCCCTGGGATAATCGAAAGTTTGCCGGGGGCGTTGGGGCATTATTGAGCGTGCCAATACATGATCCATATCGAACTCGCTGGCCATAAAACTGCGCATGCCCGAAATAATTCAACAACAGTTCCTTGAACTCTTCAAAATAAAGTTCCTTCACATGAAAGGCATTGGCGAATTGTGGCTTATCAGAATATTCAGCCTTATCCGGGCTGGAGATAATGATCAGCCCGTCCGGGCGTAAGACTCGAACAAATTCCCGCATCATTTCATGGTGCTCATCATGATGTTCGATAGTTTCAAAACT
>DOFS01000125.1 GCA_003523945.1 Nitrospiraceae bacterium
TCAGATTCTTGGGGCCACCTCTAGGCATTTATCAGAAAATTATGTGAATCATCGTTAACTCCTCCCTGCCACGTATCGAGGAAATGATTAAATAAACAAAAAAGATGAATTAAATCATCTTGCTGATATTCACTAACTTCTTTTATTAACTCTTCTTCCGTTGAGGGGTGCCCCATCAAAGCCTCATATGTAACAGTTACCACAAATTTAGCAGGCATGATCATAAATAAAAATTTTACCTCTTAATTCTATTTTGGAAGTCAGAATGCAGAAACCCTAAGCCCACTCAAACCATATAATTTTTCCTACATTCCAGCGTCAAGTGCACCACGAGTTTCTCGGAAGACTCCGTAGGGTGTGCGATGGTCTAGACACTTCTATATGGGGTCAAATATTGATAATACAGTATTCTTGAAAGTGTGAGTCCAGTGATTTCAACCTATAAGTGTATAAGCGGAGTTGCGTCTTGCAATGCAATATTTGTGGATCGGGAAGTTTATAGACCTGTTTATATGGAAGGGTAATGCAAATTGTCCAAGAGCAGGCCGATCTTTTAAAATTAGATGAGTCAATCCGATTGAATGTCGCTATGAAAGGTTCAGGCCATTTGTTGTGTTAGACCCATTTCTGTTCAGTCCATTTTAATCTGAAGACGTCAGCAAAATGTGTTGCCACTTGTTCTCGTACATGTGCATCATTTACGGGTTTGTTAAGTAGTTTCTCCATTGATGTCATCACGCAATGTTCAATGCCACATGGCGCTAAGAGGGTAAACGGTTGGAGATCGACGTTCACGTTTAACGCAAATCCGTGCATGGTCACTCCACGGGAAATTCGTACGCCGATGGAGGCAATTTTCCCCATACCAGTGGTGGATTTCCGCACCCACACTCCCCGAAACGTTTCATGGCGACATCCGACAATACCCCATTCCTCTAAAGTGCGGATCAGGACCTCCTCCAATTGCTGGACATAGATTTTGGGACCAGGGCAGAAATTTCGAAGTCGTAGAATCGGATAACCGATCAGCTGTCCGGGGCCATGATAGGTTACAGATCCGCCTCGCCCGGTCTGATGAAGGTGGACCCCCTTGTCCCGCAGTTCAGGCCAACGAGGCTTCCAATGTTCAGACTTGGTTGTTCGTCCCAAGGTGATGACAGGTTCGTGTTCGGTCAATACCAATGTGTCGGGCCGATGGCCCTCAAGACGTTGGGTCGCCAGGGACTGTTGAAGTTCCCAGGCTTCCGCATAGGGCAGGTGGGGAAATGTCAGCACCATTCCCGGTTGTCGAGAATCAGAGAGAGCCATAGGAATGCGATCTCAGGAAGGAGTGACCACCAAGGGGAGCCCCAAGGCTTCCAGAATGGAAGGTGGGAGGCGTTTGATTTTGCCATTGGCATTGACTGCCACGAGTGTTGCCGATCCTTCCACGACCATTCTTTTGCTGGTGCGATCTTTGATGACATGGGAAAACGTGAGAGAAGTTCGTCGATCGGCCGCCACTGTCGTCTCGACCTCCAGGGTTTCTCCATAGGTGGCCGCTGATCGATAAGAAAGTTCAGCGCGTATCACGCGAAATTCAGTTCCTTCTTGTATTAATGCGGCAACCGACAGGCCATGGCTATCCAAGTAATGAGTTCGGGCCCGTTCAAAGTATTTCAGATAGTTGGCGTAGTAGACAACTCCGCCACAATCTGTATCTTCATAATAGACCCGTACTTCCATTCCGGCCAGGCGTCTCCGCTACACATTCAATGATGGAAATTCTGGAAGGTCGGTGGGAGCCACTTCGCTCAATCTTATCACCAGGTCATAGAGTTGGTGGAAGCGTTCGGGTTTGATGGGTTCAAATCCGTAACCCAGCAGCGCATGATCAGCCGCATCGAATAAGGACTTCATTTTAGGCCAATCCGTGACAAAGCGTTGCCCCATAGGATCTCCGAGCCCAGCTAACGTCTGGAATTGCGCCTGGAGAGGAAGGCGGTATTTCCCGTCAATTTCGTTGCAATATTGTCTGCGACAGGTGTCTCGGAGGTCCTCCGGGAGTTGTTCGAGGGTCACATCCCAACTTTTCAGGTGATACTGGGTATACAAACGGGATTGAGCAAAGGCTTCCAAGGCTCGAAGCAAAACGTGAGTGGCGACTTCAAGATCCCGTCCACGATCTCCGCGGCGTTTGGCCCATGCCAATAAATCGAGCGCTACCGCCGGTTTAATATCCTTCGAATCCAGCACGATTCGTTCAAGGAAAGTGAGGTTTCCTTTGAGGAGGTGAATGAGGCGATCCATTCCGGGAGGGGCGCCCCACACCGAGGCCAGTTCCAAAGCTTTGATCCCGCCTTTTAATTTTTCCCAGGCAGGGCGATACAGGAGTTGATCCCACAGGCCATAGCCCTGTGCCACATCGGCCAAGGCCCGATAGAAGGGCTTCATCCCGCCGCTGATTCGGTGTTCCAACGTATGAAACCCTTTAACTGCCGCATCATAAGAGCCATGATTGAAATGGTAACAAGTCTCGTGGCGAAGGCGCGGCGCCTCTTCGTCCCATGGATTGGCCGAGGTGTCAGTTTGAGCCAACTGCTTGGCGAATTCCTCAGGAGTCTGGTCACCAGATGAAGAGAGAGGACCGGGACACAACAACACTTTTGTGGAAAAAGGAAATCCTGTCAGCACCATGGCAGAAGCCATGCCAACGGTCGCGCTGGTAATATCAATCACCAGTTCCCCGGGCATCACGTTCCAGGTCGTTAACAGAGGGCCAAGCCTCTGAGCTAGGGCTTTCTGGCATGCAGAAAAACTTTCAGGAGAAGGCGTGAAGATCCAGTCCCAACGCTGGGGCATGCGTGACAAGGCAGGAGGGATCTGAGATTCCACGACCTCTTTATGCGACTCGTGCAGAAAAAAACATACCATGTCAGGATTCAAGTGCC
>DOFS01000123.1 GCA_003523945.1 Nitrospiraceae bacterium
GGGCATCGTGTTTGGGCACTCCGCGAATTAATAAAGGTACTGCCGCATTTTCAATCGCTGTGAGAGTGGGCAACAAATGATACTGCTGGAAAATAAACCCCAGATGATTCCGGCGGAATTGTGTTTTTTCAGACTGAGACATTTCCAGTATGGATTCTCCTAAAATCCGCACCTCTCCCTCATCACTTTCCAGAATACCCGCAATGACGGACAGGAGTGTCGTTTTCCCGCTACCCGAAGGCCCCACCAACAACAAGACTTCCCCTGGAGCCACATCTAAATCCACTCCTTTCAAGACCGGAATACGCGTGTCACCCTCGCCAAATGATTTCGTCACTCCTCTGGCCTGCACCAACCAGTGAGTCGCGTCTTTGTCCAACGTCGAAATCGGACTTTGAGTCATCACCTTACCCACGAAATACAATCGCCGGTTCAAGTTTGGCTAATTTTCTGATGCTAATCGCACTCGAGACGCTACAGATCAACAACAGAGCCACCGCCACTCCCACCAAAAGAGGCCATGTTTCGTTAAAGGGCAATCCTCCACCGCTCGCCGCCGTCAAACCAAACAGCGTGGCTAATCCCACACCGACTCCATATCCGATGAATCCAACGGTAAAACTTTGCAAAAGAATCATTCGTGCAAGCATTCCCGTGCTGGCTCCAATCGCTTTGAGCGCGCCAAACTGCGGGAGATTTTCGACCGTGAACAGATAAAAGGTCTGTCCGGAAATCGCCATCCCCACAATAAACCCCAATAAAACCGTGGTGCCGAAATTCACCCCGATACCCGTATTCTGTAAAATCCACTGAATCGTTTTCCATCCGAACTGTTCTTCGGTAAAGGCACCCAGCCCGGTTTGTTCATGAATTCGCAAAGCCAACTCTTCGGGACTGACTCCGCTCACCGGACTGGCGAGCACATACGACAGTTTTCTCCGTTCCTCGGGTGTCACACTCAAGGCTCGTTCATAGGTGGTATAAACAAAAGGAAAGTTTTGAAAACTTTTTTGGGTCTTGACGATTGCCACCACCCTGACACGTCGATCGTTGATCTCAAACGTGGTCCCAAGATGAATGTTTTCGGGACCCCCTAAACGCTGGACCCCCAATTGATCGATCGCCACGGCGTCAGGAGACCGCAGATCTTCGATTTTTCCTTCCAGTACCGTCTGGGGACGACCGATCAGGGTGCTGGAATCAATTCCCACCAAAGCTATTTGTTCGTAATTCCCATCCCGCAACCGCGCCCGCTGCACGCCTTTGTAGAGCGGGAACGCCCATTCCACTCCAGGCACGCTTCGCACGACGGTGACCGCCGTATCGGCAAGCGGCTTGATCTCTTCCACTTGATTGATATTGGCGTCGGCCACCCACACCGGCGCATTGACATTGGTGATGCCCGACTTCGACCAGGTCATCAACCCCCAAAAGATGGATCCCTGCTGAACAATGAGCATCGTGGAAAAGGTGAGCCCCGCCAGCAGCATGAGGTATTTGGCCCGATCGCCAAACAACATTTTCAGCGCAACGTAATTCATATCCTACGTACCGTCCGTTTCCGGGATTTTTTTGTTTGACCTGCCATTCCAGTCCCCTCCGGAGGTGAAGGGATTTTGAGTCCGTTCATCATGATATTCACAAATGTCCGCGAAATGTCCTCAGTTGTCTGAGGAAGTTTGGCCTGAAACAAGACGGTCAACAATCGATGATAAATCAGCATGCCCATAAAACCCCTGGCGGCGATGAGAGGTTGAACCGGCTGAAAAGCCCCTTCCTCTATCCGCTGTTGAATGTACCCGGCCAAAAAATCGTAAAATCCCCGGATGTGATTATGGAAAAACATATCCGACATTTCATGGTTCTCGAGAGCGCTAAATAAAATCAGCCGCATCAAATCCGAGTCGGGAGCCCCACCGACAATCATCCGGGCAATGACGGAAAACACCTCAATATCATTTTTTTGCTTAGCCAGATGTTTGACTCTGGAGAGTAACTCCGGCACGGGAGATTCCTCCGCTAGAATGGCTGCATACAAATCCTCTTTACTGGGAAAATGTTTAAAAATAAGGGCTTCGCTCACTCCTGCCCTCAGGGCGATCTCCCGGGTCTTGGTCCCGCTAAACCCTTTTTCAGCAAACAACGAAGCCGCCGACCGGATAATAGTGGCCTTTCGGACGTGACCGGATATGCGTTTCTTTGAGGGTGACATCTGACCTTTCTTACAAATGTAGTAAGTATTCACTTACAATACTAAGATCTCACCATAAACCTGTCAAGGAATCTATGATACGTTGATAAGGAGCAAACTGGCGGTTGGTTGATGGTTGGAAATTGGCAATATCTACACGGCCAGATCGGCCTTATCATAAGCGCGAAGACTCAGCATCTACTGGGCTTCCGAGAAAGATACGATACGGCTTACAATTTTACCTGAGCAAAACGGTGGATTGAGAACAGCGCTGCAGGCCTTCGACTTCGCTGAAGCAATTCTTTTACTCCCCCCGCATGTGTCCCCACTATTCGACTGTACCCCATGAAGTTGACTCGACCGAAAAGATCCGTATCTTGGTAAGAAGAAAAAGTATAATGTTAATATATTTATAAAGGACGCTCACGAACAAAATGGATACTCCCCCAATAGCCGAGAATGAACTTATCATTTCCCTCCCGCTCGTCCCTGTTAAGCGAACGGTCTTGTTTCCGGATACCCTCGTCCCTTTCACCATTGGCCGACCCCGATCGATCGCCGCGGTGGAAGCGGCGATGAACTCCGAAGACAAAGCGTTGGTGTTTGTCACTCAGCGTGACTCTGAAAAAGAGGAGCCCGGGTTTGATGACCTGTATCTCATTGGCACCAAAGCCGTCATCAAGCAAATGGGCAAAACTCCTGACGGCCATCTCCAGATTCTCGCTCAGGGCATCGAACGCGTCGTCCTGCTGAAGATGGAGCAAGCCGAACCCCATATGATTGTTCGGTCCCGGCAACTGGCTCTCTCGCTTGAATCCGACCTTGAGCTGGAGGCCTTGCATCGTGAGCTGGTGGAACTCATTGGCCAATTACCGGAATTACTGACGACCCAGGGCGTGGTCGAATTGGTGGCGGTGCTTAGAGCAGAAAAAAATCCTCTTTCGGTCGCCTACCGCCTCGTGTCGCTCCTTAATCTCAATGTGGAACGATTGCAAGGCCTTCTGGAACAATCCGATGCCAAGGAAGTACTTCGTCAGGTATACGGCGCATTGGCGCATGAACTTCATATCCTGAAAATTCGCCATGAAATCGCGAGTCAGGCCCAAGCGGAAATAGGAAAGTCCCAACGGGAATATTTTCTACGCCAACAGTTGAAAGAAATTCAACAAGAACTCGGCGATTTGGAGACCCAACCCGAAGATGGCGAAGTAGGCGAATTAAAAGCCCGTATCGAGAAGGCCGACCTTCCTGAGGTCGTCAAAACCGAAGCTACCAGGGAACTGAAGCGCCTGGTTAAGTTACCTCCCGCATCTCCGGATCATCAAGTCATACGGAGCTATTTGGAGTTGGTCTTGGAACTGCCCTGGAACACCCTCACAGAAGACCACCTGGATTTGACCCATGTCCGGACGATTTTAGATGAGGATCACTACGGGATCCAGGACGTCAAAGAACGCATCCTTGAGCATCTGGCTGTCTTGAAGTTGAATCCCTCTGCCAAAGCGCCCATCCTTTGCCTGGTGGGCCCTCCCGGAGTAGGAAAAACCAGCCTGGGGCAATCCATCGCTCGCGCCCTGGAAAGAAAATTTGAACGTCTGAGTTTAGGCGGTCTCCATGATGAAGCCGAATTGCGTGGGCATCGCCGGACGTACGTTGGGGCTATGCCGGGCCGTCTGATTCAAGCCCTGCGACGCGCGGGAGCTAAAAATCCAATCCTGATGCTGGACGAAGTCGATAAGGTCGGACAGGATTTTCGAGGAGATCCCGCCTCAGCGTTGTTGGAGATTCTTGATCCCGAGCAGAACCATACATTCAGGGACAATTATTTAGATCTACCGTTTGATCTCTCCAAAGTGATGTTCATCACCACGGCCAACTCACTGGACACCATCTCCCGCCCGCTCTTGGATCGCATGGAGACCATTCGTTTGGGAGGATACAGTCATCAGGAAAAATTGGAAATTGCCAATCGCTACTTGTGGCCACGGCGCTTGAAAGAAGCCGGCCTGGAGTCCAAACCGCTGACGTTAGGGAACCAGGTCATTCCCCATATCATTAAACGGTATACCCGTGAAGCCGGTGTCCGCCAATTGGAACAGATGTTGGGACGGTTAACTCGTAAAGTGGCACTGCGGCTGGCGGAGCACCCACCGGACCAGCCGGAGGAATCTCTCACCATCACCCAGGAAGATCTTCCGGAATGGTTGGGCATCGAACGATTTATGCCTGAGGAAGCCAGGAAAACGTTGCCATTGGGTGTGGCCACCGGGTTGGCCTGGACAGAAACCGGCGGGGATGTCCTGTACGTAGAAAGTGCCCTCCTCCCCGGAGGCAGCGACCTCACGATTACCGGTCACATTGGCGATGTTATGCAGGAATCAGCCCAAGCCGCTCGAAGCTATCTCTGGTCGCGTGCGGAATCACTGGGCTTGGATATTGCGGTATTTAAGCAGAGCGGGATGCATATTCACGTGCCCGAAGGGGCCATTCCGAAAGATGGCCCCTCTGCCGGGGTAACAATGGCCAGTGCTCTGGCTTCACTGTTACTGAAAATCCCCGTGGTGAACGATACCGCGATGACCGGGGAAATCGGTTTAACCGGATTGGTTCTGCCTGTGGGAGGGATTAAAGAAAAAATCCTGGCGGCTCACCGAGTCGGATTGCGGCGAATTGTCCTTCCCAAAGCCAACGAGAAGGACCTTAAGGATGTGCCTGAGGCTGTGCGGTCAGAATTGACTATCGTATTCGTGGAAACGATTGACGAGGCCCTAGAGGCTGTCTTGCTCAAGACGACAGACGACAAGCGCGAGAAAGGAAAGGTCTCTCAACTAGGCCAGCCTGGAGAAAGTGAACAGAAACCTGTTATGGGTAGTCGCTGATCCCTTAAGGAAGTTCTTAGCCCCATCCTCAGAATTTATAGGCGTTGTCCACTGAGGCTATTTCCCACCTGTCAGGACTGGGGACATCCGCTGCATGGTAAACGAACCGCCAGGTTCAAGGGGGTTGTGATCCTTGCCAATACGGGTGTACCACCAACGCCCCTGAGCCATAGGGGAATCGTCTGACCACTTTAACTCAAACCCTCCTTCCCGATCATTACCGGTCTGAAGCCACCTCCCCTTCCACACCCCTTCCT
>DOFS01000509.1:0-2549 GCA_003523945.1 Nitrospiraceae bacterium
ACGTGGATTTGTATTTGCGTGTCGCGCCCGAGTTATATCTCAAGCGGCTGATTGTCGGCGGGTTCCGTCGCGTCTTTGAAATCAACCGCAATTTCCGCAATGAAGGCATTTCCACTATTCACAATCCGGAATTCACCATGTTGGAATTTTATCAGGCCTATGCGGATTACCAGGACCTGATGGATCTGACCGAACAGTTGTTTCACACCCTGAGCCTGGAGGTGTGCGGGGGCACAACGGTCGATTACCAGGGTCAAATCATCTCCCTGGCGCCTCCCTGGCGCCGGCTGTCCTATTTGGATTCGATAGTGGAGATCAACCAGTTGGATCCTGAAGTCTTAACCGACCACAAGAAAGCCCTAGACGCGGCAAAACAGTTCGATGTCGATGTTGCGCCACAAGCCAGCCATGTGGACATTCTTGTCGGCCTTTTTGAAGCCACAGTCGAGCCGACCCTGATTCAACCAACATTCATTACTGATTTCCCAATTGAGATTTCTCCCTTGGCCAGGAAAAAAGAATCCAACCCGAGCCTGACCGACCGATTTGAACTCTTCATCGGTGGCAGGGAATTGGCAAATGGATTTTCCGAGTTAAACGATCCGTTGGACCAAAGACAACGCTTTGAGGCCCAAGTAGCGCTGCGAGATGCCGGAGACGACGAGGCCCATTATTTGGATGAGGACTTTATTCGAGCCCTCGAATATGGCATGCCTCCCACAGCAGGAGAAGGGATTGGCATTGATCGACTCGTCATGCTACTCACCAATCAAGCCTCGATTCGGGACGTCATTCTCTTTCCCCAACTTCGACCGGATCGGCCTTCGTGACGCTCCCGTATGAGATATTAGTCGGGCTGCGATATCTTCGGGCCAAACGTCGGCAACGAACGATCTCCCTGAACACGTTTATCTCCATCACCGGGATCACGCTGGGTGTTGCGGCACTCATTGGCACGCTTGGCATCATGACCGGCTTTAAGGAGGATCTTCAATCGAAAATTCTTGGCACGACCGCGCATGTCATCGTACAAGAACGTGGCACCAATGACATGAAAGGCTATGCGGACTTGGTCGATCAAATTGAAGCCGTCCCCGATGTCATAGCCGCCGCCCCTTTTATTTTCAAACAAGTGCTCGTCACCTCTAAAACAGCCGTGCAAGGGATCATCCTTCGAGGAATTCAGCCCACGCAAGAAACACGGGTGACCGATATCCAAGCCAACATGAAATTTGGGGATTTGGCTGACTTGACTGCCCCTTTTACTCCCTCCCCATCGCCATCTCTCAATTCTGGCCAGGACACCCCCTCTCCAGCGCCCACCAATCCGCCCGGAATTATTTTGGGGAAGGAACTGGCCTTTCGGCTTGGCGTGTTTATCGGCGATACCATTAACGTCGTGTCACCTGTCGGCCCAATGACCTCGTTGACGATGACACCAAAAATTCGACCCTATACCGTTGTCGGCGTGTTCGAATCCGGCATGTTCGAATATGATTCTTCGTTGTCGTATATCAGTCTGGAAGAAGCCCAGAAATTTTTCAATCTCGGTGAGACCGTTACCGGCATTCAGGTCAAAGTCAATGACGTATTTTTAGCGCAGCAGATTGCCCAACGCCTGGAGGCCACACTTGGCCACACCTTTATGGCTCGCGATTGGATGCAGTTAAATCGAAATTTGTTTTCAGCGTTGAAACTCGAAAAAACCATGATGTTTCTTCTGCTGGTTTTAATCACCCTAGTCGCGTCGTTCAATATCGTGGGGACCCTGACGATGATCGTCAACGAGAAACAACGTGAAATTGCCATTCTTAAAGCCATGGGTGCCACTCCAGGAGCCATCATGCGGATTTTCATGTTAAATGGGCTTGTGATCGGCATCGTGGGAACGGGTATTGGCGTCCCTCTCGGCTATACCTTTTTGTGGCTCATCCAGAACTATTGGACCTTCGATGCCTCCGTCTATTACATATCCCGTATTCCCGTGCACATCTTGCCCTTGGATGTGCTGTTGGTAGCCACTTCGGCCATCCTGATCAGTTTTGCGGCCACATTCTACCCCTCATGGCAAGCGGCAAAGTTAGACCCGGTCAGCGCCCTTCGTTATGAATAACCCAATCGACTCAGACTCCACTCCCCAAGTGCCATTGGTCTCCATCGACAATCTTTGTCGCTCATTTCAGATGGGCAAGCAAACGGTGCATGTCCTCAACGGCATCACCATGACATTAGCCAGAAAGGAAATGGTGTCGATTGTCGGAGCTTCAGGCGCAGGAAAAAGTACATTGCTTCACATTATGGGGACCTTGGATCGCCCGACAAGCGGAAAAGTGTTGTTTGAAGGAAAGAATATGTTCCGAGTGAGCGAAACCGCGTTAGCGGGATTTCGAAATCGATCCATCGGATTTGTCTTTCAATTTCACCACCTTCTGCCTGAATTCACCGCGTTAGAAAACACCTACCTTCCAGCGCTCATTCAAAAAATTCCCAAACAGCAGGCCATGGACGCAGCGAAATCCCTTTTGTCTGAAGTGGGACTCTCTCATCGC
>DOFS01000509.1:2670-10989 GCA_003523945.1 Nitrospiraceae bacterium
TGCACCATAAACCAGGGGAATTATCCGGAGGAGAGCAGCAGCGTGTGGCGGTGGCTCGAGCCTTGATCCGGCACCCGGACCTGGTGTTGGCGGACGAACCGACAGGCAATCTCGATACGCATACCGGTGATGAATTATTTGAGCTTTTACGAAAACTCAATCACACGCATGGAACAGCCTTCGTGATTGTGACCCACAACGAAAAGCTCTCACTTCAGACTGACCGGCTGATTCAACTGCAGGATGGACACATCATCGAAGATCGCTGTTTAAAAGGCTTCTAAAAAAACACTTTTCTGCGGATGCGGTTCCTGTTTGAAAATGAGGTACGGACATCGTGAAAAATGCTCTCGTCCATTTCTGATAGTGCTGCAGGGGGGACTGAAGCGGAAAAGGATCCTGCAATTAGTGAACATAGGTATGGGCTAAAGTTCCGCTGAAAATCTAATCTTAACCGCCTACCAGCCGACTCACTATCCTCGATGTACCGAGAAGTGGATAACAAATGATAATATTGTGCTATGTTTGATTGGATGCGGTAGATCTCCAGGCCAATGATAGCCGAGTAGCTTGGCATCTCGACCCCGCAAGTTTTGCGTGATATAACCGTTTTGCAGGAACAAGGGGCTACACTATCTGCTCGGAACCCGTGAAAAACCGGGTGGCGGTATGTGCTTGTTGATTAAGCATCAAGGTTTCCACCACGTGAACTTTTGCGTTAGGACCATTAGGACAGCCAATATGTGGGTGTGGTATCCCTTGCAAGGAAGGGCGAGGATCTCTTGAACGCCGATATTTTAAAACGAGTGGTTCGTGCTATCGCCGACGGCTCCCAGGGGGATCTTGACCGTCTTGCTGAAAAGATCGTGGAAGCGCAGCGGCGCACTGGGCACAGGAGGCTCGCAGATCACCTAGAAGCCATACTTAAGCAGCCTCGAACAGAAAAAATCGGTCATGCACGAACAGCCGAGGCAGTAAAAAGCCTCAGCGAATTACCCCTCAGCCGGAGACACGGTGAATCACTTACCACCTTCCTTGCACTGGAATCGCTTGAACACCATATGGTACTGCCTGCGTCTACTGAGGAACGCTTTGCTCGCATTGAGTGCGAATATGCCGCCCGGGAGCGGCTAGCGCTCTATGGCCTCCGACCCAGAAAGACCATTCTTCTTTATGGCCCACCCGGCTGCGGGAAATCACTTGGCGCGAAGCGCCTCGCGTGGAATACAGGACTGCCGCTTATGAAGGTCCGCTTTGATACTTTGATCTCATCGTACTTTGGTGAGTCTGCAGCCAATCTCCATGCCATCTTCCAAGCGGCCAAAACACGTCCCTGCGTTTTACTGCTGGATGAATGCGATTTCATTGCACGCTCACGCACCAATACTAAAGACATTGGCGAGGCGTCCCGTATCGTCAACTCTCTTTTGCAATTAATGGAGGACTACGACGCACCAGGGTTACTCGTCGCGACAACGAACGTCGAATCCTCGCTTGATTCAGCACTCTTCCGGCGATTTGATGAGGTGTTTCTCGTGCCGCTGCCTGGTCGGGAGGAAATCGAAAAACTTCTTCAAATGACGCTGTCTGCCGTGAAACTTACCAAGCCAATCGATTGGGGTCAATTTGTCCACCGTTTGACCGGTGCGCCTGCGGCAATGATTGTCAAGGTGGCCCAAGACGCTGCCAAGGCTGCGGTTCTCGAAGGGCGCAAATCCGTAACTGAATCACATCTCCTGCGGGCCATCGCGGAGTTACGGAAAGACGAAAATCCCAGACTACGGGAATAAGGGATGCCCGTAGAGCACAACTTTGCCCATCTTCCCCTGTTGCTGCGTTATCATGGCCCAGCGCGTCTGCACGGCGGTGGCACCCTGTCCCCGCAGACCATAGCAAACAAGAATGCGCGTCAGAGCCATAGTGAATCACTGCGAAACGCAGCCCAATCACTCGGCACCCAGTGGCAAGAGCGCACAGCGCAAAGAAACGAACAAAACCTTCCAATCATCCCTCAGGGTATCCCGATTCTTATAAAAGTCGATCCGAGTCTCGAATTGGACGTTTTGCGCGAAAAGTTCGCGTTTGAGATTGTTGCCGAGCAGGAAGAGGGCTTTGTCATTGTCGCTTCTGTGGACCTTGAACTTGCTTCGTTTGTACAGATGGTCAATGCATTCGCTGTGCAGGTACATGGTTCGGCAACCATTGCATCCGTTCACAGGCTCTTTGATGATCCACACCAGACTGACCGGCTTGGCCGTATCCTCTCCGAACATCTCGTCGCGGAATGGCCAGGGATAAACGATTTCCAGCTCTACATCGTTGATATAGGGATTGCCTGTGCAGGCACTAAGGAAATCCCGCCGCTCCCCACCAGAGGCAAACGTGCCACTGACGCCGACTGGGCCAGGAAGATGCACGAATGGTCGCAGGCCCGCAGCGACGCTTATAACGCATGGGATAGTATAAAGATTGAACGAGAAGAGGAGATCACCCAATTTGCCCAGTACTACCAAGCCGAAATTCTGCACCTCATCGATGGCGCACCGTTCGATGCCGCTGTCCTTCCCGACAGCTTTACGATTCGGCTCAAGATCCCAGGCAAGGGTCTGAAGGACTTCGTCCTCAACTATCCCTATATCTTCGAGGTCGTCGAGCCCGAGGACATTGCTCTTCCACAACAATTGGGCGAGCCGGGTGCGGAGCCTGAACAGGTTGCCACACCGATAGCGCCAGACTCTAACGCGCCGACCGTTTGTGTGATTGACAGCGGCATCCAGGAGGGCCACGTTCTCATACAGCCCGCCATCGATCAAAAAACCTCGCACTGTTTTCTCCCCGCAAAGAGCACAAACGACGTCGCTGATTTCGTGACGCCGGGTGGTCATGGCACTCGTGTGGCCGGCGCAGTCCTCTATGGTGAAATCGTCGCAAAGGATGGTACGCCACAGCTTCCGTTCTGGATTCAAAATGCCCGCGTACTCGATGAGCATAACAGCATGCCAGTGGAGATGTTCCCGCCGGAAGCATTGCGTAGTGTCGTTAAACGCTTTCATCTTGGACCGCGCCAAACGCGGATTTTCAATCACTCGATCAATGCGAACGTGTACTGCCGTACTCGGTACATGTCAGCATGGGCGGCGGAGATCGATTCGCTTTGTGAAGCCTATGACGTGTTAGTCGTTCAAAGTGCCGGCAACATACCTATATCGAGCATTAGTCCTAACTTGGGCGTTAAGGATCATTTAAATGCTGGGCGCGACTATCCCTCGTATCTATATGAAGCATCAGCGCGAATTGCTAATCCCGCCCAAAGCCTTCAGGCTCTTACCGTTGGTTCGATTGCCTACGGTTCATGGGAGGTAGGTAACTGGTGCACTTTCGCACCGGAATCTGACCGTCCATCGGCATTTTCACGCTCCGGTCCAGGAATCTGGAAAGTTATCAAGCCGGAGGTCGTCGAATATGGCGGGGACAACGTACGCACCCGCAACGCATTAACGGACGTACAGACTGGCGGACTCATCGCAGCGGCCTGCCCAGAACTCGTTCGCTCAACAATGTTCCCACCTGGACCACGATATGATCGTGATGAAACCGGAACCTCTTTCGCCGCGCCAAAGGTGGCCCGAATTGGTGCGCAACTTCAATTACTGTTCCCCGACGAACCTGCCCTTTTGTACCGAGCACTAATCGTGCAGTCAGCGCGCTGGCCGACATGGGCCGAAACGCTTATGGCAGAGCTCAGCCATCTCGATCCACGAGATAACGTGGAAAAGCGGAAACAGTTACTTGATGAGATATCGCAAATCATTCGTTGCATCGGGTACGGGCTCCCGGACGAAGACCGCGCCACAGTCAACACTGACCACCGCACAACATTCATCACCACTGGCGAAACGCCAATCCACGCACGTGAATGTCACATCTACCAGATTCCCATCCCGCCTCAGTTGCGCGGGCAGGCCGACGAGTTTGATATCCGCATTGAGGTGACGCTGTCTTACGTCGCACAACCTCGTCGAACACGTCGCAATCTACGGCGATACTTGTCTACCTGGGTAGATTGGAAGAGCAGCAAACTCGGAGAGGGACTCAGTGATTTTCGCGTCCGAGCAATGAAAGATGAGGAAGATGTTGCTGAAGGACTCCCCGGCTCTGTTCTCCCATGGGCACTGCATGAAAATCCGAAATTCGGGTTGATTCGAGATACCAAACGAAACAGCGGAACGGTCCAGAAGGATTGGGCTATAGTCAAATCCAATAAATTGCCCGATCAGTTCTGCATCGCTGTCGTCGGACACCCAGGCTGGAGCCAGGACCCCGATTCAACAGCTCGTTATGCGCTGGCGGTGACGTTTGAGATTCTCGGACAGGAGATTCCCATCTACGAACCCCTTCGTGCTGCAAGCATCGAGTTGCAAACACAAGTTGAAGCAGAGGTTGAAGCTGAAGCAGAGATCGAAGTCGAAGAATAAGTGATTCCGACGAAATCAATATAAAAAGATACTCTAAGTCGATTTGCCTTTTTCCCTGAATAGGCAAGTGTTTCTTTTCGGATCTCAAATCAGAATGCCCTGGACCTCACTCAACGAGTGAAACTTGATCTCTCCTCGAGGCTGTAGAGCTAATTGGTGCAGGTACCTTATGAATAGAAATTTGTTTCGCCACCTCAAGTTTTCCGCCACTACGTAAATATTCTTGGATACCGATCACGCTGAACGTGAGACAGCAGATCTTGGACTTAATGCCTGCGTCGGCCGAACACCGCCGTTCCTTCAGTACCCGTCGGTCTAGCTGATGGGGCGCTCAGTGATTGTTCCGGACTGCCTTCATGTTGCGGAAAAGCCAGGCTTTCGGGTCGTCAACTTTCCCCATGGCAAGACTGAATGACGGTTTCAATATGCGGCTCAAGAAAAATTCTGCACCACCAGAAGTAAAGTAAGACCAGTCAGAATTACCAAGAGGAACTTTATTTCTATTTAGTGAAGCTCCCAAAATCTTATAATCAATCAATTATAACATCAATATTTTTCTGTCATTCCAAATAATTTAAAGAATCACATTACATCCGTTTTTTCAGATTGAACTTCCAATTCTTGATGGCTCAGAAAAGGAGTGGAATAGTCCCTAGTACAAAATGATTCCTCTGCGTACACAAGCCTAGCCTCAGAAAAGGTTTATTATTATTTATGATCACAATACGAATTCTCATTATTGGTAATACGGGAATTTTGTCGGAGTAATTTTGGCCATGCAAGACAGGATAAGAAGGTGGAATTCATACGTACCATTAAGAACTTTCGCAATTCTTCGCTCCGAGTTCAGTGAGCAGTTTTAGATTTAGATGTTGATTCTTTTGTAAAGGATCATGATGTCCTTTCACAGGCCACCCTAAATGACTTCGAAGAATGGCATACGCTACAGCTAGATCGATACGAAATATCTCTTCCATTTCTCCCTCTCCATCGCACTGCAATCCAACCTTCCATCCGTCTTTCTGCTCCGTTCTTAGAATTGCCTTTGCTGCTTCCTTTAGGACGTCAGAGTCACCGGGGTCCAAGGTATAGTGCGTTTTTATTTTTTTTACTTTTTCAAACAATTCCTCTTGTTTTTCTTGGTTTTTTAACTCAATAGGGTATTTTTCCTGAGGAGAAAGTTGGGACAGATTTATAGGGAAATAATATACATTAGATTCATTTAAACCCAGCTCGGTTGCGCCATCTTTTAGGAGACGAGATATCCGCTCAAATGCCATCTGCTCGGCCCGGCGTTTGTTTGTGAAGTGGATTAAATCGATACCTTCCTTGCCAAGTGACCCAAAACGTAAAGGTAGATTGAAACGGATAGGCTGTTTAGTTAAAAAACTTTGTTCCTTTCCATTATCAAGTATGTTTTCGCGGGTGAATATTTCCGTTTCGGCATTTATGGCAATCAGAATTAAATTGGGAGGAGTCCTAGGGCGGTGTTGGACAATGTGTTCGTAAAAGTCAACCAGCGTTGTCATTCCTGAGTTGTCCCAGACACCCCCGTCTGCTAGGCGAACGAGTTGGTTAGTCGGAAACATCCGTAAGTTATTCGGATCATACCCATAAACACGCAAACCCATAGGTTCCATGCCAATTGGAAACGCTGCACTCGCCACGGCAGCATATGCAAGAGGAAAACGAGCAGGAGATGAATTGATCTCTTCGAGCGTGAAAGCATGGCCCAATGGCTTTTTAAGCCATAAGGGGGATGGCTTGTTTAAATCCAGTCGAGACGTTGCCTCATAGCCTTTATCAGAAGGTAGATGTAATATCCTCTGAGTTATCACGAAAGGTGAACCTATTTCGAGAAGTGTGGCATTAAAAAAGAAACGTGGACTATCGCCAATCATTCCTAATGTAACGTTCCCTGGCTTAAAGGGACCAAAAAATTTTTCGTATTTACTTAAAAACAATTCTGATTCTTCATAAAATAGAGGATTCGTTGTTGGTGTGGCGTGAGACGACAATAGAGGATGCGTTGATGTGAGATGAAGTGACATTCCAAGCCAGTCAAGGTAACTCCGCTCTGTGAAAAATGTCATAATTGGGCCAACGAATCCGTTGAATGGCGAGAGATAACTACTCGCAGAGTACATTCCAGCCCGCGCCATAAAAGGATATTTCAATCCGCCGGCCTTTGCATGAATGTCTCGCGGAGCATACCTTTTTTCTGCCAGGTTATTTTCTCGATACTGTTCTTCATTAGCCTGCCATGCGTACTCTTCAATTAATGTGGATGCTAAATAGTAAGAATAAATCGAACCCCCACTGACACTTGAGTATGCATCGATTGCTTGAAAGAAGGTAAGTTGTGAAGTTTCGGATACAAGATTATTGAAAACTTCCTCCAAGTAGGCCAAGGTGTCCGCAGCTAAAAGGGAGGCACGTGCTCCTCCTCCAGAGATCGAAACAAAGACAAGTGTCGACTTTTTCGGATCCAAAAGATCGTGAAGATCGTCGAAAGCGTCTTTTGGTAGTTCCACTTTCTCTTCACCAAGCTTTAAGGGACCTAAACTGCTAGGTATGACTCCACCTTGTTTAATTGCTGAATAACGGTCCCGCATAATCCCAGATAATTTCCCAATCTTTCCAATACTTTCATGAACAGATTGGTCGAGAGGTTCATTGGGTGCTCCTATTTCCAATCCGATAGGGGATCGTACAAGGCCAAGAACCATTGGGATTGTCGAAATTGTTGCACAACCAGTCCCAATTGATAACCCAAGAAGTGAGAGAATGAGAATTAGCTTAGGAAAAGGAATGAAGTTCAAGGTCCCACCTCTGGCCTTCTACGATTTTTCTGACGGGTTAATCAATGGTGTTGGGAC
Source organism: Nitrospiraceae bacterium (assembly GCA_003523945.1). Classification (GTDB taxonomy): domain Bacteria; phylum Nitrospirota; class Nitrospiria; order Nitrospirales; family UBA8639; genus Nitrospira_E. Next base: position 10,025 of record DOFS01000509.1, read on the forward strand.
CTTGCTCTTCAACACTCGGGAATCGAGCAAGGTAAAAGAGCTCATGCCTTGGTTACATCCTGGGAATGTCGCGCATTCAACCTGGTGGAAACTCTCGTAGCCATAGCTGGTAACGAGCCAGATACCGACCTTTGCAGATGAGCTAACAATTCCAATTGAAATATCCACAGAAAAGCAGGCACAGTCGACCTTGGGCTAATAGGTTTAGAAGTATTTGTCTCTCCTCATACCCTCCAAAGTCTGACTTTTCTAGCTGAAATATTCTAAGCGTTTCTTTATCATTCACATACAAAATTATTTGTCAAGCTCAACAACATAATTGCTTCACAACTACTGCCTCCTTATGGCTGAAAGACAAGACAATGTTTTTCTCAAAAATTCATATGCAGTAAGCTTTGACATCTGTTGAAGGCCACGGAAAAAACCCTCTTCGTAACCACGTTATTCTGTTGTTTTCTCCCAAAGCGGGACACCGGTCCAAAGAAATTGCGGCCTTCCAATGGTCAGTGGTCACAGAGGGAAAAGGGAACCTGCTTGATGCCACCCGGACGCCGGAATCAAAGGTAATATGGAACGGACCATTCATTCCCCTTCATCGCCAATTGTATGTGGCGATAGCCTTCCTTATGTAGGAACACAACCGTCACGACCTTTTTATCCCATTATTCGATCCGCTCGCAAAGGACCGATGACCCCCGCAAGTGTCGTCAAATGGTTTTGGGATCTCTATCGCAGACTGGGATTCAAGTGGTGTAGTAGTCAGTCTGGTCGGCGAACGTTTATTACGAATGCGGCTCTAAAGATTTCAGAGGCGGGAGTTTACGTGATGTACAACAATTGGCAGGTCAGGCCAACTTAACTAGGCCTCAACGCTATATCGAGGGGGAACGATTTCGCTAAAATGAAGTGGGACTCTCTCATCGCCTGCACCATAAACCAGGGGAATTATCCGGAGGAGAGCAGCA
>DOFS01000510.1 GCA_003523945.1 Nitrospiraceae bacterium
CCCTGTAGAGTAACGCTTACCGCGACCGACAGTGGGCATTCTTGTCATCGATCCTGCATTTGGTGACGCTCGCTCCACCAGCGTCGAATACGTTCATACTCCAGGCACCTCGTTGACGGGGCACGAAACCAAAAAATCCGTGGACCGAGACCATCATGGCGTGCGTCACAGTCTCGCCGTCAATGACCCTCCCCTCAAGTCCCCTGGTAACAGCTGGAAGCAATTTTGTACCACTGATGCCTACGACCATCTGAGGGGGCCGACGGCCGGTGAAGCTCAACACCTCACCCACGTGAATATGGGCGGTGAGGACGAGGTCTACCGCCGGCGGCAAGCGGCCTGCCAGGCTTGAGGCAGTCAATGCGTCCTGAGTAGTCACATTGATATCTTCCACAGCTACGGGTGGAATCATCTGATTGCCGCACGCATCGGTCTTTGGCTCGGAGACGATCCTGTGAGCCGGCCGCAAGGCCCAGATGGGACGGTGACTGAGGAGCCAGGTGGGACCCTTTGCGAGCTTCGCTGCCCGTTCGAAATCTTGCGCATAGCGATTGACCACCAGGTTCGCCGAGAGCGAAGTGTCATCGGCCTGTACGGTATCCATGACGACCAACTGCAGTTCTTCGAACTCCAAGGCATAGGGATCACTGAAGTCACTGCAGGCTGCAAATTCAAAAGGGTCGAGAAAACGAACGTACCCCAGTCCGGCGCGCTCACATGTCTCGTGGTCACCCCGTACGAAGACGATGGGGGCCGCCTCAAGCATCGGTATTCCCGGGTCGAAGAACTCCGCATTCCAGGTCGCCATTCGCATACCCGGACTGTTGTAGGGACTGCCTTGGCAATTCCCGCAACCTTCTGGGCATTTCTGCTCGCGATAGATATAATCTCCCAACTGAATAATCAGATCCGGCTGCCACTCCGCTACACGCTGTGCAACCTTGGCGAACTCCCAATCGTCCGGGTCACCACAGTTCTGGAAACCGTCGTCGAACGCACTCCCCGCCTTCATGCGACAGCCGGTGTCTCCGACTACCGCGATTCGCTTTGGATTCCGAGAAACCGGACGGAGCTCACGACCGGCAACTTCGATTCGGTCGGTCCTGGGCGGCACGAGGAGTTCACAGACCAGAACATTAAAATCCGAATTCGGTCGCGCACGCACTTTCATCCGCGCAGGGCGGCCATCGAAATAGGCCAAGGGGCAATGCTCACCTTCGGTAATGGCGCGTACGAGTCCGCGGTAAGGTGGCACAACCTGCACCCACACATTGCGGACTTGTGAGTCAGTATGGGCGGAAGCAGATTCGAACCCGGCCGAGCCCAGCCACGCGCAGGACACGAATACCAGAAATTGAAGCTTTGGCAGGACTGCTCGGTTACGACGAAACCACATCCTTTACCTCCAGTAACAAAAAGGTAGACACCTATGCCCCACGGTAGCTCTCAATGGAGTTCATTTCAAGATATACGTCATTGCGAAGTTATGCGCATTAAACATGTGCAAATCAGCGCCGGATACAGGATCAGGACCGCAGAAATCGAAAGGGCTCTCTTCAGCCATGAGGCGGTGGTGGAAGTCGCCGCTATCTCGGCAAACCGCAGCTGAGCGCGGGAGGACGGGTCAAGACTTTTGCCATCCTTAAACAAGGACGGCAGGAAACGCCGATCTCATTTAAAGTTTGCAGGATCCTGTCTTAGGGGAATTAGGCAGGATCGTCGGCCGCCGGAAAATTTAAAATGTTCCGTCGCTTCCCAAAACCCGTTCGGGCAAAATTATGGTTCGGGTGAAGATCAAGAAGCTCGGCCAGGATCCCGGAGATACTTTGATACGGGAAGAATGGGAAAGGTTATTTATCATCACATGAATTGAAATATATGGAAATCACCGCAGGCTCTATGTTTCCTGGCCAGGATGGTGCGTGCGAACAATCAATGGAACAAACCTTTCTAATCTAGCCCGACACGAAAATTCCTTCAATGCCATACCCATCTCTGTTTGACACTTATTCTTGCTTCCTCCCAGCAGGTACCAAAATAGAAATTTCAAAATACCTTGCTCTCCAGTGTCTTCACCTTTTTTCTTTTGTCTCGCCGCACCTGTCAATATTCCCGATCGACCAGTTAATAGGCCCTGTTGCGTTCCAAGTGAACTAAGGAGACAATAGACGGCTGGTGCCCACTTTCATCATTTCTTCGCACGCATTGACCTATCAGGAAAAGCTGGAAAAATAGCCTTATAGAGTAAAAGCTTTTGACTCAACTCTTATCGTGCACACAATATTACGGACGACATGCCAAATCTGACTTCATTTAATAGCCCTGAAGATTCCGCCATCCGTTTTGTTCTGGGTGGGGAAATCAAAACATTACCCAACATTGATCCCTCTATGACTATTTTGCGCTATCTGCGTGAAATAGGAAACCGGACCGGAACAAAAGAGGCCTGTGGTGAAGGAGGTTGCGGGGCCTGCACAGTGGTTTTGGCGGATTTAGACAATGATGGGCAGCTTCGCTATCGCACTATCAATTCCTGTCTTCACCCATTACCTCAGGTGGATGGCCAGGCGCTTCTCACGGTGGAAGATCTGAAGACGATCGATGGACACCTGCATCCTGTGCAACAAGCATTGGTTGAGGCCCATGCCTCGCAATGCGGATATTGTACCCCGGGCATCGTCATGAGTCTGTTTGCGCTTTACCAATCCGGGGACCACCCCGACAGAGAAGCGATCGTCAATGCGTTGACTGGAAATCTATGCCGCTGTACCGGCTATCGACCAATCATTGATGCCGCCTTATGTCTGTTTGAAAGCGATCGTCCAACCGTTGTGGAGGGCAACCAACGAATGAACCAAAGTCCCGGGTCTTCCGGGCGATTGGTTACAGATGACAGTATCCTTCGTAAATTATTAGATTCCATCAAAAGATCCCATCGACTATCCATACAAGAAAGTACGAGCACGGGAAAAACGAATCGTTATCTCCTCCCGGTAAATCTGGCCGAACTTTCCGACATGCTTGGACAATATGAGAACCCTGTTCTCCTTGCCGGGGGCACCGATATTGGCCCTCTCGTTTCTCAAAAACCACAGAATAATGAAACGATCATCTTCATCGGAAAGGTCAAGGAGCTTCGGGGTATGGTTCTCTCCGATTCAAGTATCACCATCGGTGCGGCGACGACCTTGACGGAGGTCTATCCGGTCATCGCCCGGTACTATCCCGCCTTTGGAGAATTATTGCTGCGCTTCGGGTCCCCGGCAGTTCGTAATCTGGCAACCATCGGCGGGAACATTGCCGGCCGGTCACCTGTCAGTGATACCGCCACGGCCTTGATTGCCCTCGACAGCACGATGGCGGTACGTGTTGGCAGCACGCAACGAACGCTGTCGGTGGAAGCTTTTCAGATAGGTGCCAAGCATGATGTTCTCGCTCCCGGCGAGTTTATCGAATCCATCTCCCTTCCCCTTCCGAAAGAAGGGAGTATGTTCTCTGCGTATAAAATCACCAAACGGCACGATTGTGACATTGCGGCAATCGCTGCAGCATTCTCTATGGAACTGAAAGACAACCGGATTCACCAGGTGCGTGTTTGCTATGGCGGCATGTCCCCTTACGTGAAGCGGGCTACTCACTGTGAACGAGCGTTGACCGGCATGCCCTGGACTCCGGATACGATAGAAACAGCGGGTCAATTGTTAGAAAAAGATTTTGAGCCGACCACCGATAGGCGTGCTTCGTCAGGCTATCGAATGTTGGTCGCCAAAAATCTTCTTCAACGATGGTATTTTGAATCGACCCTTCCACCGGAAAGTCTGCAGGTCAGGGCGTACCAAAAGACCTATGAGTAACCATGAGATCCTAGGTGGTGCCGGATCGTCCAGAATGCACGATAGCGCTCGTTTACATGTGACCGGCGAGGCAGACTACGTCGACGACCTACCGGTTCCCGCGTTGACACTTTATGCGGCATTTGGAGTCAGCCAATACGCCAATGCGCGCGTCACCACACTTGACCTGGAACGCGTCAGACAGTCTCCCGGGGTTGCGTCGGTTGTCACTGCACACGATATTCCGGGGGAAAACCTCATCAGCTTCATCCAGGCGGATGAGCCCGTCTTTGCTTCGACGCACGTTGAGTGTGTCGGACAGCCGCTCTTTGCAGTGGCTGCGCAATCATTTCAGCAGGCGCGAGCGGCGATCGATTGTGCGAGGGTGGAATATGAACCTCTGGTGTCGGTTCTTACGGTCGAACAAGCGCTGGCTGATGATTCATTTATCCTGCCATCGAAGCGCCTTTCCAGAGGAAACGCCACGCATGCGTTGGAATCTGCTACCCACCACCTGGAAGGACAACTTCAGGTCGGCGGTCAGGAACATTTTTATTTCGAATCCCAGGTGTCCCTGGCGATTCCCAATGATAACGGAGGAATCTGTATTCACAGCGCCACTCAATATCCCTCACATATCCAACAAGCGGTTGCCCGGGTGCTGGGGCTGAAACGAATCAGTGACGTGACAGTGATGTGTCGTCGTATCGGGGGTGCCTTTGGGGGTAAGGAAACTCAGTCGACTCTCTTTGCCTGTGTGGCGGCTTTGCTCGCCGCAAAAACGGGTCAGGCTGTGAAATGCAGGCTAACCCGGCAGGAAGACATGGTGATGACCGGCAAGCGACATGATTTCATAGCCCTCTATCAGGTCGGCTTTGACGATGAGGGCCGAATCGAGGGATACAGGGTGGAGCTGTCCTCACGGTGCGGGATGTCTGCTGATCTCTCAGGATTTATTAACGATCGTGCCATGCTCCACAGCGATAATTGTTATTTTTTACCTCATGTGACCATTAACTCTCACCGCTGCAAAACCAACACGGTATCCAATACGGCCTTTCGCGGATTTGGCGCCCCCCAGGCGATCTGGGTGATGGAACAGATTATCGACGAAATTGCCCGTTATCTGGGTCAAGATCCGCTCGACATCCGCAAACGAAACTTTTACGAACCGGGACGTCGTAGTACCACGCCTTATGGGATGCGTGTCGAAGACCCCCTATTGCATGAGATCGTCTCCCGCCTGGAAACCGATGCCAGGTACCGGGAGCGTCGTGCTGAAATTGAGGACTTTAACCGTCATAGTCCTATCCTTAAACGCGGCTTGGCGTTGACTCCGGTGAAATATGGTGTTGCCTTTACTCAAACCCATTTAAACCAGGCCGGGGCATTGGTCCATTTATACATTGACGGCAGCGTTTACCTGAATCATGGAGGGACAGAGATGGGCCAGGGGCTCTATACCAAAGTCGCTCAGGTTGTCGCCGAAGAATTGCAGATCGATATGGGACGCATTACCATTTCTGCTGCGGATACCAGCAAAGTTCCGAACGCGTCCGCCACGGCGGCCTCGGTTGGGTCGGACCTCAATGGCAAGGCGGCTCAAGCGGCTGCGCGAACAATCAAATTGCGGCTGGTCGAATTCGCTGCGAAGCATTTCAACATCCGGCCGGAAGAGGTTGTCTTTTCGAACAATCGGGTCTCGATTGGGTCACAACAGATCTCTTTCCAGGAGTTGGTGGCGCTCGCCTATCATGAGCGGATCTCATTGTCAGCGACCGGGTTTTACCGAACCCCGGAAATCGAGTTCGACCGAAGCAAATTCACCGGCCGGCCCTTTCTGTACTTTTCCTATGGCGCAGCGGTTTCCGAGGTGGCGATCGATACTCTGACAGGAGAAAATACACTGCTGAAGGTCGATATTTTGCACGATTGTGGAAGATCACTGAATCCTGCCATTGATCGCGGGCAGATTGAAGGGGCCTTCCTTCAGGGAGCAGGCTGGTTAACAATGGAGGAACTGATCTGGAATGATGCCGGAGTTCTGCAAACTAACACCTCGTCCTCCTACAAAATTCCGGCCTGCCGTGATTGCCCTGTGCATTTTAATGTTGAGTTACTCGAGACCACGCCCAATCGAAAAGACACGGTGTTTTCCTCCAAGGCGGTTGGTGAACCGCCATTCATGCTGGCCATCTCGGTGTTCCAGGCCATTAAAGATGCCATTGCCGCGGCCGGAAACCGTTGTCGACGTCCCCAATTGGATGCACCGGCAACCCCGGAACGCATTCTGAATGCCATTCAGGACATTCATTCAACATGACACCCTGGTCCTCCGTCCAACTATGAATACCTGGTTAGCAGTGCTGGAATCCATGAAAGATCGGCGAATGGCCTGTGCCCTGGTGGTCCTGGTACGGACCACAGGATCAACCCCCCGTGAAGTGGGGGCCAAGATGGTCGTCACTCCGTTTGACTATTTTGGATCCATTGGCGGTGGGGCTCTGGAATATGAGGCCATCGATCAGGCCCGCCGGATGCTGCGTGCCGAGGGGAATCAACAGCCAAAACGATGTCTTCGAACCTGGCACCTTGGGGCGGATGTCGGCCAATGTTGTGGAGGGGCATGTACCCTGTATCTGGAAATACTCCATCCGGTTGACCATTTCTGGCTGAATCATTTGATGAAGTGCCGGAATAACGAACCTTGTGTTCTCATTACTTCTCTAGACAGTCAGAATGGATCTGACAGACAGGGGAAGATGATCGTGACCACACACCATGTTGAAGGGAGCCTGGGAGCCGGTCAGGAGTCCATGTTGGATCATGCCCGCACCTTGCTGAAATCGTCCGTCAATTCCAACATGAATCCGCATGTGGTGTTTCGCAAACCAGGGGACCAATCGCCAGCCTACTTGTTAGAGTTATATGGTCTCAATCCTTTTAGACTGATTTTGTTCGGGGCCGGCCATGTTGGAAAAGCCATTATTGGTGTGATAGGGGGGTTGACCTGCCATGTCACCTGGATCGATGCACGGCCCGAAATGTTTCCCGTCTCCGTTCCACCGAATGTGGAAAAGGTGGTAACAGAACAGTATGTTGAAATTATCCAGGAAACGCACCCAGGGACATTCTTCCTGATCATGACACACAGCCACCCGCTTGACCTGGAACTCTGCGAACATATTCTGAAACGCGGGGATTTCCGGTATCTGGGACTTATCGGATCAAAATCCAAGCGCACCCGTTTTGAAAAACGACTTCTCCAAAAGGGATTGAGGCAGGAGGAGATAAAACGCCTCATTTGCCCCATCGGCATCCCGGAAATTTCCGGCAAATACCCCGGCGCTATAGCAGTCTCCGTCGCAGCACAAATTCTCCAACAACTGAATACAACAGGGACATTTTCAGAGGAATCACCTACCATGCAGTCTTTCATCATGCAAGAACATGCCTACCAATACCCGAAAAGTCTTTAAAGCTTTATGACGAAAAAATTCAGATTTTGCCTCTGCACAACGTTCTATCCCCCTTACAATTCTGATGCGGATGGGTTGTACGTCCACCGACTGGCCAACGGGCTTGCGAAACTGGGCCATGATGTCACGGTGTTACATAACCCTGATGCGTATGAAGTCCTGACAGGGAAAAAGGTTGCTGAAACCTACGAAGATCATCCCAATATCACCATCAAAAAAATCATCTCTCCATGGAAACGTCTGAGCCTCTTGGCCGTTCATCAAACCGGAAGACCGATTGGCCAGAAAGCCAGCCTACAGGAATGCTTCAAAGAGCATTTTGATGTCATTCATTACTACAACATTTCATTATTGGGCGGTCCTGAAATCTTCAGCTACGGACAGAGCACTATCAAAATGTGTGGATTGAATGACCACTGGTTGATCTGCCCCATGCACCTCCTTTGGAAATATACTAACGAGGTCTGCGAAAAGCCCCAATGCCTTACGTGCACGATACGGAATGGTAAACCGCCTCAACTCTGGCGCAACACCGGTCTCATGGAAAACATGGCCAGCCATGTCGATGTGTTCCTGGGCCCAAGCCTTTTTACCATTCACAAACATCGTGAGCGTGGGTTCAAGAATGTCATGATTCATTTACCTCCTTTTTACACCATTCCGGAAACAGCCAACGTGACTGATGGGATGCTACCGGCAAATGCACCGTACTTTCTCTGTGTCGGCCGGTTAGAAGAATATAAAGGTTTTCAAGATGTCATTCCCCTATTCCGCCACATTCAGGACCATACACTGATCATTTGTGGCCGAGGCAGCTATACCCAACAATTACACGATTTGGCCCACGGCATGCCCAATGTGTTGTTCATTGATCAATTTCCCCAAAGCCAAATTCAAGCACTATATGAGAACGCATTGGCCACCATTGTCCCCTCCATTTGCTATCAAACCTTCTGTCATATCACAGCAGAATCTTATTCCGCCGGAACTCCCGTCATTGCCAGGAAGCAAAGTGCTGTCGAAGAAATTATTTCTGAAAAGGGGGGTGGGATTTTGTACACGAATTCAACAGAACTTCAACAAGCCATCACCACGATGATTGCTGATACCAGGAAAAGGAATGATCTCAAAGACGAAGCCTACCAGGCGTACCATCAGGAATATTCAGAAGACGTCTATTTGCAACGATACCTACATGTCGTAGAAGAACTCTTGTTGCAAAAAACCCAATTCGGGACCATACGGGGATACGACCCAGAACAGAGGACATTTGCTGAGAGAAAAATATTCGGCCTGTAGTCAGTGCCCCCGACTTCTATCCTTAATGACCTTTCGAAACTCACCATCTTCATGACATCACTAATTACCGCGATAGCCGTTTTACTTCCCCTCGCTCCCATTTTAAACGTGTACCGTCTGCCAGGTTTCATTCGTCGTCTACGATTGTTTCCTCGTGTGTTTGTCCTTCTCAGTTCCGCTATTGTCTTGTATATTTCCCTAACTGTCTTGCTCGTCCTATATTTTCCCCGGTATATCCCTGCAATGTTGGTTTTGGCTTTTCCATTGGTGTTCTACCTGTACTTTTGGCGCGCAAGGTCCACATTCGGCTCTAAGAAGAGACTTCCTCCCGGTTCTCTGAGACTCGCACCTCCAGGCCCTTGGGTTGATTATTTGTATTACCAGAAACAGGCTGATAAACACGGCCCCATTTTTAAAATGAATAATTTCGTCCAGCCGATGATTTGTCTGGCCGGAATAGAACTGGGGACAGAATTTTTAAAACACCATGAAGATGCCACCACGACACCGCCCATGCCATTTAACAGTCGCATCCCCGGCGGCTTCATGCGGTATATGGTCCCCGCCATTCACATGGAATATCGGACTAAAATGAAAAACATTTTTTCTGACCATGTATTCCTTCAGGGAAAGGAAGAGTTGATTGGTGCGATTATTAGGGACAATCTCTCAAAAATGGCAGGCCATACAAAGCATACGTATCCCGTCCCCCATTTCCAGAATATGGCATTTTCCATTTTCGTGGCGCTATTTCTGGGAATTTCTCCTCAGGATCAGGACTTTAGACGGTTGCAAAAATTATATGAAATAATTGATTACCGGCACGCGCTGTTTACGACCAAATCAAAGATTGAGCAATCTTTGGAAAAAATTGAGAAAATATTTCTCAATCATGTACGGGAACGGCCCTCCTATTTTAGAAGTTTCCTTGGAGACCAGCTTCATGATTGCTCAACATATTCTCATGACGCAACCTTACTTCGGAATTTCATCTATTTGCTTCAAACTTCCTGGATAGATGTATCCGACCTTTTATTCTGGATGTTCAAATTGCTCAGTGACAATCATCAATGGATAGAGGCGCTTCGCACGAACCTCCACTCACAAGACGAATCACTCAGGCAGGCTGCGCACCAATTGGGCAATCGTGTTGTGCTGGAAACTCTGCGGCTGGAGCAAAGCGAATATCTTATGCGCAAGGCCCTACGCGACATTAAATTTGAAGGGTTTTTGATCCCAAAAGGCTGGCTGGTACGGATTGGCATTCGTGAAAGCCATCGCGATGCTGAAATCTTCCCAAACCCAAATGACTTCAACCCTGATCGCTTTTTAACAAGGTCCATCGGCCCCAAGCAGTATTCTCCTTTTGGCATTCAACAGAAATCGTGTCTGGGAAAGGGACTCACTCTTTGGATTGGACAGAAGGTTGTTTTGGAATTAGCGCAAGGCTTTGAATGGAAAGTCGTTCATGATGGTCCAAGAGAATTGGGAGTCTTTCATTGGAGGCCCAGTGCGAAATTACGCGTACAGATGTCTTCATTTTCTATGGGTCCCGCTTAATTCGTATTCCTGAAAAGTGCTTAACACTTCTTGACTACTTAAATCACTTGCGGGTATATT
>DOFS01000052.1 GCA_003523945.1 Nitrospiraceae bacterium
AAAAAAAAAGCCGTTGAAGAAAACTCCAACGGCTTAAGTTATGGCGTCCCCAACGGGATTCGAACCCGTGTTGCCGGCTTGAAAGGCCGGCGTCCTAGGCCAGGCTAGACGATGGGGACGTATTGTTTCAGGATGTATATTAGGCCTTTTATGAAAAACACAGGAGCGATGGACCAGGCATTGTATCAATGCATAAAACACGAGTCAAACCAAGAAGTTATCCTTAAACTTCTGGAGAAAACCAGCGGAATGCATTTCAAGTCCCATCATCTATCCTGGTATCCTGGCCCTCTCGCATGGCGTACGCCCTCTCAGACTAGGGCTCATCACAACAATGAACCAACAAAATATTGGCAAACGCGTACAAGAAATAAGATGGTGAAGGAGTGGGCCTGTAAGCCGGATTCTGTACGGGATGAAACGCATTTCATCCCGTGGCGACCATTTCTCTGGAACCTAGGTTACCCTAGGCTTCAAGCAACCTACCCGAGAACCTCGACCGGGCCGGCCTCTCTCCCTATCCATGAAGGAATTGCTCCCCTCGATAAACCGGGAATCGTCCCCCTATTTGGTTTTGCTCCAGGTGACGCTTACCCTGCCACCTGTGTCACCACAGGCGCGGTGGGCTCTTACCCCACCATTTCACCCTTACCTGGAAAAGACCGAGGCCTTTGCCATTGGCGGTATATTTTCTGTGGCGCTGGTGTCGGATCACTCCGCCTGGGCGTTACCCAGCACCTTGCCCTTTGGAGTCCGGACTTTCCTCTCACGAATAATTCCGTGAGCGGCCACCCGGCCCACTCGCACCATCAATAGTCATCGTAGGTTGACGAATAGAGGAAAGCAAGAGGCGCGTCACAGACAGAAAAGGCTATTCGGTCGCTTCCTCTTCAAGATGGCTGGCCAAATAAAGGATTCGGTGGCAATAGGAACAATCCAAAAGTTCGTCACCGCGTTTCACCTCAGCCACCAGTTGAGGAGGAAGTTGAAGCTGGCACCCGCCACAGGCACCATCACGAAGCTGGGCCACGGCATACCCTTTTCTCATGGTCTTTAATCGGTTGTATCGAATCAGCAATGGCTTGTCCACCAGTTCTGAAAGAGTCGTCTGCTGTCGATCCAGATCGGCTAACTCACTCGCCAAATTGGCAAAATGAGTCTCCAGTCTCGCTTTTTCAACATCAAACACGTTTTGGGCTTCCTTGGTTTGCTCTTCCAGTTCCTTGATGGCCTGCTGGTTCTGCTCAACCCGCTCCATCATTTCCAGCACATTCTCCTCAATAGAGTCTTTTTTCTTTCGAGCTAACTCTATTTCAAACAGGTGCGCTTGATATTCCTTGTTCGTTTTTAACTCAGATAGCCGATTTCTGATCTTCTGAAGTTGCTCTTCTTGAGTGGCGAGTTCCCGTTCCGAGCTCCGTCGTTGTTTGACGAGAGATTCACCGGTATTTTTTAGAACTTGCAACCTGGCGAGAATATCTTGGAGGGGTGATTCAGCGGATTTGAGAAGCTCTGGAGCTTTCCGCAACTGGTCTTGAATCTGAAAAATTCGAAGATCAAATTTTTGAAGATTAATCAGGTATTGCAACTGCAAATTCACAAAGTCCTCAATATCCTAGAACATGTTTGCTCACCGGTTACTCAAGTCCGGCCCTGTCTCGTGGTGGGCCCACCAGGACTTGAACCTGGGACCAACTGATTATGAGTCAGCCGCTCTAACCAACTGAGCTATGGGCCCGAGATCATAACGGCGCACCCTCTCTTTTACCATAAATGGCGCTCAGGAAAAACTCCCCCTGACAATTTTATTTCCTTGCAGGGTGGAAAATCAGGTGGAAGCCGTTAAGAAGGCCTTTTTCTGACGAAGCACATTGGACTCCGCGACCAAAGCATCTACCAAGTCCTGGCGTCCCTCCCGTTGGGCAACCTTGAGTTGACTAATCACCTCGTCCATAAGGCGTTGGATCTGTTTTTCCTTTAAAACACGGAGACATCCGGCGACATGAATAGACACTTCGTCACAATTGTATTCCCCCACGCTCAACCGGGAAATGACCGGTTCATAAGCTGGATCTTCACTGAATTCCGCATGCAGTGCATTGAGGTTCAAATGCCCTTCTTCATCCGCATGCTGAAAAGCCTTGCCGAGGATATGGCGATACAGTGGGACAGTAAACGCACCCTCATCGAGTTGACGAATCTGATCCGGTTCCAGGCGGCCTTGCAGCAATAACACAATGAGATCCCGTTCTTCTGGCTTGCCCTGGGGAATTGACAGATTCGGGCCAGGTTGCTCCTTCCCCTTAGCGGACGGGTCGGCATTGACTTGTCGAGGAAGAGTCGGGAGGCGTTTATTGAGTAAATCCTGTCGAATACCCAATCGTTCCGAGACCACTTTTAGATATTCCTCTTTTTCTATGGGGTTTTTGGTCTTATGAAGAATCGCAAGAATTTCATCAGCCCGCTTGACTCGATCCTGAATGGAATCCTTTTTGGCTTTGCTCAATACGGACATGATGGCAAAATCCAACAGAGTCGCCGCCTTCCGCTCCAACTCACGAAACCCCGCCACCCCGTTTTTTCGAATAAAGGTATCAGGGTCTTCACCAGATGGTAGCAGCAACACCCGGACTTCAATGCCAGAATTCATGAACAAATCAAGCGTCCGTAAGGCCGCGCCGATCCCTGCGGCATCTCCATCAAAGACGAGCATCACCGACGGGGCCAATCGCCGTAGAATCTGGACATGATCGGAGGTTAAGGCCGTTCCCAAGGGTGCCACGGCATTTTCAATCCCGTTTTGGTGGAGAGCGATGACATCAAAATACCCTTCTACCAAATAAAACCTCCCCGAAGCGGTGGCTGACTGCCTGGCCTTGTCCATTCCATAGAGGGATCGACCCTTAAAAAACAGATCCGTTTCTGGTGAATTGAGATATTTGGGAGAGGCCCCATCTTTCAGGATTCGACCCCCAAATCCCACCACCTGCCCTCGGGGATCAGTAATGGGAAACATCACCCGATCACGAAAGCGATCATACGTGGATATTCTGGTGCCATCCTCAGACTCTTTGCGCACCACCAATCCAGCCTGTATGAGCTCTTCCGGCTTGACAGACTGCTGTTCCAGCCATTTGGAAAGGCCATTCCATCCTTCCGGAACGAATCCCAACTTGAATGCGTTCCAGGATTCCCTGGTAATCCCCCGCTGATCCAAATAATCCCTGGCGATTTGACCCTCAGGATTGTCCTGAAGATTACGGTGATACCAGGATGCGGCCAATTGATACAGATGAAAATACCGTTCACGAGATAAGCCTGATGCGGTCTTCCCCGCTGATTCCCGACCTTCCGGGAGGGCCACCCCTGTCCGTTGGCTTAACTCACGCAGAGCCTCCATGAAATCCATGCCTTCTTGTTTCATCAAAAAGGTAAAGGCATCTCCTCCGACACTGCAGCCAAAACAATAAAACATTTGTCGAACGGGGTTGACCGAAAATGAGGGAGTTTTTTCTGAATGGAAGGGGCACAGCCCTTTAAAGTTTTGCCCCGCTTTGGAAAGACTCACGTATGTGGAAATGAGATCAATAATATCAATGCGATCTCGAATTTGTTGAAGAATCTCTGGAGGAACTCCTCGTTTTTCGCCTGTCATCTCACTTCTCACCACGGACTGCGTTAGGGACACACCAAGAACCAGGTTCCCTTCGAACACCGAATTCTATCCAGGCCCTTCCTCTGCAGCAAGCCGTCTTATCCAGGAGGCCATGAAAATGCCCGACCTCCCATCACATGAAAGTGCAAATGAAAGACACTCTGCCCGGCTTCCCGCCCGGTATTCGCCACGACTCGGTACCCGCTATCGACAATTCGACGTTCCCTGGCCATCTTGGCACAGACCACCATCAAGTGACCTAATAAGGTGGCATCCGTTTCTTTCGTATCATCCAAAGACACCACATGCCGCTTTGGAATCACCAACATATGCACCTGCGCTTGAGGATTGATATCGTTAAACACGAACGTGTGTTCATCCTCATACAGTGTGTCGGCGGGAATGGCCCCCCTGACGATTTGACAAAAAAGACACTCACCCATGAGTAGATCCTCCTTCAGGCTGTCGAATTCCCGATTTGCCAAATCGCTTGCCAAGCTCTTGATAGACGTCTTCAGGAGGAATGGAGAAATGCCCGAGCATGATAAGGGTATGAAACCACAAATCAGCCATTTCATAAATAATTTCTTCCCGGTCGCCATTTTTTCCGGCCAGCAAGACCTCTCCGGCTTCTTCCACCACCTTTTTTAAAACACGATCGAGCCCCCCCTCCATTAATTTCGACACATAGGAATCAGGGCTCGGATTGGCTTTCCGATCGCCGGCCATTTCATACAAACGCCGGGTAATTCCCCCCCAGGCCGTACCCGGCAAAAAGGACGGCTCCTCTTGAGAATTCGAAGAAGGTAATGGAGAAAAGAAACATGACCGGTTTCCGGTATGACACGTCGGTCCAATGGGTTGGGCTTTCACTAGAATTGTATCCCGATCACAATCCACGAACATTTCCTTCAGGAGTAACTCATGCCCGGACGTCTCACCCTTCTTCCATAATCGTTTTCTAGACCGGCTCCAGAAATGAACTCGTTGGGATTGGCAAGTCGCTTCCCAGGCTTGTTGGTTCATGAAGCCCAGCATCAACACCGTCCCGTCCAACCAATCCTGCACAACACAGGGGAGCAACCCTTGTTCATCAAACTGCAATGTGCCTTTCGAAGAGACTTCACTCATTGGTCGTTAGGAAATTGAAACCGGGGCGGTTCCCAGGCGTATAGGGATACCCTGTTGAGCCAGATACGATTTGGCTTGCCCGATTGAATAGGTTTGATAATGGAAAATAGATGCCGCCAGCACCGCATCAGCCTTTCCCACATGAAACGCCTCATACAGGTGTTGAAGCGTGCCGGCCCCACCAGAGGCAATGACGGGAATGGTGACGGACTCGGAAATTGCTGCAGTTAAGTCCAAATCATAACCATCCTGCTTTCCGTCCTGATCCATACTCGTTAGAAGGATTTCTCCAGCTCCATAGTCCTTCATCTGTTTTCCCCACTGAACGGCATCCAGGCCGGTCGGATTCCTCCCTCCATGGGTAAACACTTCCCACCCGGATTCACCCCCATCACATGAGATCGCCCGTTTCGCATCAATCGCCACGACGATACATTGCGAACCAAAACGATTGGCAGCGGCTTTCACGAAGTCCGGATGCTCCACAGCTGCGGTATTAATGCTGACTTTGTCCGCACCGGCCTCTAATAACCGGCGAATATCCTCGATGGTCCGGATACCTCCCCCCACCGTGAGAGGCATAAAGACCTGCTCCGCCGTTCGAATCACCACATCTAAAATTGTATCCCGCTTTTCATGGGAGGCGGTAATATCCAGAAAACACAGTTCATCCGCACCTTCACGATCATACACCTGCGCAACGTGAACCGGATCTCCGGCATCGCGCAAATTCACAAACGAGACACCTTTGACCACTCGCCCGTCTTTGACATCCAGGCACGGAATAATTCTCTTAGTCAGCATGAGGTTCGAGGCTCTTCTGCCGAAGCTACCAATTCAAGGGCCGCTTTTAAATCCAATGTCCCTTCATACAAGGCTTTCCCAATAATGATTCCGGAAATCTTGCTCCCCAGAGCCTGAATGGTCTGCACATCTTTCAGCACCGTGACTCCACCTGAGGCAATAACAGGAAACGGGGAAATGTTCACAGCATCCCGTAGAGCTGAAATATTTGGTCCTGCCAACATGCCATCCCGAGAAATATCCGTAAAGACCATACCTCCCAACGGTAAGTCTTTCACTGATTCAAAGACCTGTCGAGGAGTCAGACTGGACACGGTCTTCCAGCCATGCACGGCGACTAAACCCTGTTTGACATCAATCCCGATTAAAACTTTATGGGGAAATTCTTTTGCGGCTACCGCCAAAAACTCAGCATCCTGTAATGCGGCTGTCCCGATCACGACCCGGTCAACCCCGCAGGACACATAGGCACGAATGGTTGCCGTGTTCCGTATGCCACCGCCGACCTGCACGGGGATCGATAACCGTTTAGTGATGGCTTCAATGTGTGACAGGTGCTTGGGAGTTCCGGTCACCGCCCCGTCTAAATCCACCACATGAAGGTAGCTGGCCCCAAGACTCTGCCAATGTTCCGCCATCGCCACAGGATCATCGGAATACCTGGTGACCTGATCCATCTCCCCCTGCCGCAATCGGACACATTTTCCGTCCTTCAAATCAATGGCTGGAATGAGCAGCATCAGTAGGGGCTCTCTTTCAAGGATTGCGCCGGAAGACGCGTGGCCTGATCGCTTAGACCGACAGGAAAGGCCTTCATCACTTTTTGCACACCCAATTCGGCGAGTTCATCGGCAGTCACAAATCCTCCACCTTTTTCAAAAAACCCCACAATATCCTGGTTAAGAGGTTTTTGTTCTTCAAAATATTCACCCTTCCATAAGATCACGCCATCCGACGGTCTCAGGAGGTAAATCTCAAACCCGACCGCCGCCGGCGTGGCTCCAAGTTTACTTCCTTCACGGTCACGATACGTCCGGACGAGTCCCGCCAGAACGCCATCCACTTTTAAGCCTGTTCCCACCTTTTGAGCCATGACTTTCAAGGAGGGATGGTCTTCCTGAGTTTCCTGGCCTAATACGGCGGAGGACTCTTCTGGGCCAATCACCCGTAACGAAGACCGGCTGACCAAAGCCGAAACCACCTTTGCCGCAATCCGGTTTGCCGCCGTTTGCGGTACCAGATAGCGATCTTTTCTGGAATCTCTCCCATCCACCTGATCAGTACCCGGCAATCGAAATTGTGTTCGGATTTCTTCCGGATCCCTCACGCCTCCACGGGTCGGACTACTCCCCCATTGCGGAGTTTGGATCGCCTGAAAAGGAAGAATGGCGAGACTGGATATACGGGATGGGTCAAATTGCGGAGCAGCCTGAACCTGAACCTTGGAAGGGACACAGCCCGCCCCCAGACACCACCACGCGATAAGGCCGATCGCCAGAAACCGGCCACGTGTCGACCATCCATAGCTCGCCATACGCGGCCCCCTCATTGCCAATCACCAAAATTCTTCAAGACCTGTAACCCCACGGCCTGACTTTTCTCTGGATGCCATTGGGTGGCAAAGATATTGTCTTTCCAAACGCTACTGGCAAAGGGAATTCCATATTCCGTTTGGGTACTGACAAGAGCAGGATCCGCCGGTTCGACATAGTAGGAATGCACGAAATACACGTAAGAGTCAGAGGCAATGCCACGTAAGGGCGGAGCGACCGTGTGGACCTGAATCGTATTCCAACCCATGTGAGGAATCTTGAACGACGCCTCCCCATCATCGGACGGTCGGGGAATCGCCTTCACCGTTCCGGCCAGGATTCCCAACCCTTTATGACACCCAAATTCTTCACTTTCCGAAAACAGTAATTGATATCCTAAACAAATGCCGAGAAAAAATTTTCCCCTGGCAATGGAGCGATGAATGACGTCGGTCAGCTCAAAACGAGCCAGGTTGTCCATACAATCCCCAAATGCGCCCACACCCGGTAAGACCACATGACTAGCCCGGTCAATCACGTGAAGGTCTCGAGTCACGACCGCGTCATGACCCACATATTCAAACCCTTTCTGCACGCTCCGGAGATTTCCCATCCCATAATCAATAATGGCAATCATGTCCCGCTCATTTCTCTTCCTATCCGCCAGCCCATGGTCACCCTATCTACAAAGATCCTTTGGTGGAGAGAACTCCCTGGAGTCGCTCTTCTCGTTTGACGGCCTGGTCTAGGGCTTTAGCAAACGCTTTGAAAATGGCCTCCATAATGTGATGAGGGTTTCTTCCGTAGAGCACATTCACATGAAGATTCAACCCTCCCTGACTCACGAAAGCCTGGAAAAAATCTTCAAACAGACCCAAATCAAACGTCTTAATATACCGCGTAGGTAGCGCCACATTGTATACGAGGTACGGCCGGCCACTCAGATCTACGGTCACCTGAGCCAGCGTTTCATCCAACGGCACCGCCGCCCACCCGAACCTCGAAATGCCCTCTTTCGTGC
>DOFS01000054.1 GCA_003523945.1 Nitrospiraceae bacterium
AGGGAACTGGTCTTTAGCAAAGGCCGGAAAACCAAGCCGCCCACTCTGGAAATCCGGGTGTTCGATTCCAATATTCCCGAATTCGTGGTGGCCAACTTATGCCTGGTCAAAGCGGTCTGCCTGCGATGGCTCCGGGGAGAAGGCGCGGCCAATCGTATGAGCCATGCCGATTACCTCCTGGCCCGAACGGAAGCCGCCACCAAAGGCATGAAAGCCAGGCTTCCCTGGAAACGCGAATGGATCCCGGCCTCGGACTATCTGGACCAGTTTTTATGGGAACACCGCGAAGAATTCGATGCCATGGATATCCCGGAGGACATTTACGAGGTCCTGCGCCTGCTCAAACGCAAATATAACGGAACACGACTCATTCATGATGCGGTGGCCCTGGCCATTCGCGAGCACCCGCAAACCTGGCAACGCCGCTTCGCCAAACGGTATCGCTCAGGCCTGGCCCATTTGCTCAGTGGCAACACCCTGCTGGATTTTGCCAACGAATTAGGAGTCCCCTTTCCCAGCACAGAACGCGTGTGGCTCGGCCGAAAGCGATCGTCCATCGATGAGTAAACGCTACCCCGCTCCATTAATCGGCATCACCTGCGAAGCCGTATCCAAACGCAAGGACTTTGCCAACTACGACTTGTTGTGTGATCACCGCTATGCAGCCGCCGTCACCGAAGCGGGCGGGCATCCGGTGTTACTCCCGATCAACCACAGAGAAACCCTTCGCAATCGCTACCTGGAAGGCATCGACGGACTGGTGATTGTCGGAGGAGACGATCTGGACCCGACCTGGTACGGGGAACGCCCCAAAAAACGCACAAAAGTGGCGTTTCAAAACCGCTCAAAATTTGAAGCCTGGCTCTACAAGGCAGGGAAAACCCGCCGGTTACCCATTTTAGGAATTTGCTACGGCATGCAACTGATCAATGTGCTGGAGGGCGGAACCCTCCATCAACATATTCATCCCCCTAAACAGGGCTATCATGTGGATCATGAAGGAAAGAAAAACGGGCTGCATCCCGTCAAAGTCATTCAGGGGACCCGGTTGGCCAAAATTCTCGGAAAGGGTCGCAAGGTGGTAGCCACCGAACATCACCAGGGCGTCCGGACACTCGCTCCCGACTTCATCCCTGCGGCCATCGCCAGCGACGGACTCATAGAAGCGATGGAACATCCCAAGTACCCGCAAATTTTTACCATTCAGTGGCATCCGGAACGACAACTCCGCAGCCAAACCACACAACGGCTCTTGCGCGCCTTCGTCCGATCCTGCCAACACTACCAGCGAACAAGAAACCCGTAATCGGCCCTGAACGCATTCACTCGGCGGACGCACGCATTCTCCAACAGTAACGGTAAAGGAAAAAAATCAGAAGTGGAATGGGAAGATGTCGCAGTCGGCGTCCTAAGACCAACACAGGCGGACCCCGCATGGCCCGCACCACATGGTCATGCTCAGCCGGAAACGAAGAATCTCTGCCCGGGCGAATGGTCCCACAGCTCGGCGGGATCCGTCGTGTCTCTTAACATGAAAAAATCGTTGCAGGATAGAACAATGCTGCACACGGCCTCCCCACGCCTCACCAGCAATGCGGCCTTTGGCATGCCGGGAGTTCCTCCCTCATGTATATGATAAAGCTCGGTTGAAATTTCACAACATGATTCCCTGGCAACATCCCTGGAAGCTCCAGGCCAAGGCTTCGCTCTTTATCATCCTCATTGTGGGAGGAGCCATCCTGGTCACGGAACTCCTGCATCAATATTACGTGGCGGAATTGGCCAAGGATGTCATCCACTCCAAATCCCTTGTTCTCCTCCGCCAGATCGGCGCACGCTTTCAATCGGAAAAGCAATTCCACAATGGCACATTGCGGGAAAAGTATTTGAACGATCTGATGAGCCGGAACCCGGACCTCATCTTCCTCCGTGTCTACGCGAAGGGCGCCAACCCCGGTGAGCCGCCCCGGCTGCTCACCCAGGCGGGGGCCACCGAAAACGAGTCATCGGAAATCCCGTTGCTGGTCATCCACACGTTCCAATTTGAAGAACCCCAAGGGCGTTTTCACAATCAACCCGGTGATGACCGGCTCAAACTGGCCACCCCTTTGGCCATACAGGGACAGACCATCGGGGTCATCTACGCCGAATATTGGACGGGACAACTCACCACCATCACGCGGTTTTTTCTCACGTGGTCGCTCATTATCAGCGTGATCATGGGATTCGGCATCGTGCTGGCGTTAAACTTTTTTCTCTACCGGCATGTCATCCGTCCGCTTGGGCGGCTGAAAGCCGGGCTGGCTGATGTTGAAAAGGGTCAATGGGCCACCCTGGTGCCGATCGGCAAAACAGACGAAATAGGCGATTTGGCCCGTCAGTTCAATTCCATGGCACAACAGATCCAGGAGGTCATGCGGGAAAATGCATCCTTAAATCAGGAATTAGGCCAGGCCAGGGATGTCCTGCAGACCCGGGTGGAGGAGGCGACCTCGGAACTCCGGCAACGCAACGAAGAGCTGGCCGCCGTCAACGAGCGACTCTCCATTGCCCAACGTGACATCCTCCGGCAACAACGGTTAGCCGTCCTGGGCCAACTGGTCGCCACCATCGCCCACAAGATCGGCACGCCCCTGACGGCCATTTTCGGACACCTGCAACTTCTCCAGGAGGATCCGCACCTTTCACCGGAAGTACTGGAGAGAGTGCGAACCATGCTCAAACAAACCGATCGCCTCACCCACAGCATCCAGGATCTACTCACCTTTACCCGGACACCCACCATCTCGGTGGAACAGGTCTCCCTCCCGCAGCTGATCGATCAGTCACTGTTATTATTCCGCCCGCTGCTTCAGGAGCACGGCATTCAGGGCCACACGCACTTTGCCCCCGATCTGTGGTCGGTCCAGGGAGATGCCTTTCATCTGCAGGAGGCCGTGAACAACATCATCGATAACGCCATCGATGCCATGCCGGACGGCGGGCAATTGACCATGCAGGCACGAAACGCGGAAGATACTGCTGAAACGGGACCGGAGGTGATCCTGGACATTCACGA
>DOFS01000254.1:0-1365 GCA_003523945.1 Nitrospiraceae bacterium
GTCCTCCAATTGCTTTACCAATGCCGTCATTCGTCTTGGAGAGGCGAGTGACCAGGCCCTTGGCCTTCCGTTACCGGAACCGAAGGTGTTGGACGTGACAGTCACCGTTGTTGATGGGCAGGAGCTTCCCATTGAGGCATTTCTATCGGCCAGGGTTGAGATGAATAACCTCATTGATGTCAGTGACCCCAGTGCGTCCATCAGATTGACTTTGCCACAGGGAGTAAGCTTTTCATCGGAATCGGGAGTGTTCCTCGGACTTCAACCTCCTCCGGATGAACCGTCACCCCGTGCCCCTGTGAGTTCAGATTTGAATGGGGATGGCAAGGCCGATATTGTCTGGCGCAACGTAAGAACGGGTGAGGTGGCGGTGTGGCTGATGGACGGCGGTCTCATTGGTTCGTCCGGGTTTTTGGGTGGGGTTTCGTCGGATTGGCAGATCGTGGGAGTGGGCGATGTGAATAGTGATGGCATGGCTGACATCGTCTGGCGTAACACCCTTAGTGGCGCGGTTGGCGTATGGTTTTTAAACGGGTTAACGATTATGTCCGCTAGTTTCCCTGGGAGTGCTTCCTTGGATTGGGTGATTAAGGAAATAGGGGATATGGACGGCAATGGGAGTGCCGATTTCATTTGGCACAATAAACAAACCGGGGCTGTTGCCGTCTGGTTCATGGATGGGCCTTCAATTAGCCGATTCCGTTCCTTGCCCGGTGTGCCATTAGCATGGCAGATCGTCGGGGTAGGTGATGTGAATGCGGATGGTTTAGCGGACATCATGTGGCGTCATGCGGGTGGGGTATCAGCCGTGTGGATGATGAACGAGTCGACGATCGCCTCGGTGGGATTCTTCGGAGGGACCTCCTCCGAATGGGAGATAGCGGGTCATGGTGATCTCAACGGCAATGGGATGACCGATATGGTCTGGCGTAATACCCGTACTGGGAAGGTGGGGATCTGGTTAATGAACGGAGGGGCTATTGACGTGTCGGGCTTCTTAGCGGGTATGTCTCCGGAGTGGCGTATTGCACAGGTAGGGGACGCAGATGGAGATGGAAAAGCCGATGTGATCTGGCATAATCGCAGCACGGGACAAGTGGCTGTCTGGCTGATGGATGGGTTGACCTTGATTTCCACAGAATTTCCCGGTAGCACGTAGTTCGCATCGGGAAATATACCACTTCAGAATGTTTCTTCCAACGAACCCCTATTCTCAGATATTGTATTTCTCCGCTTTTTTATCCAGCAATTGAGATTGTACGAATCAAGCTTTTCGATGTCTTCTCCCTATACGGGTGTCAGAATCGGAGTTCGGGTGAAGGATGAGGAAGGCCTATTATCTTGGAGGGGCTCTTCCAGTTTAAG
>DOFS01000254.1:1552-2818 GCA_003523945.1 Nitrospiraceae bacterium
AAACACGAGAGTGGTTGAGCCAGGCTCACTTGTCAAAAAGGCGCTGAACCCACGGCCTGCTGACCCTCTCCCGAGAAATTCTTTTTCGGGAAGATTCGCTCCTGTTTGTTCCAACTTCTGGATGTGTTGTTTTCTTCCTTCCTTTCTTTGGTGGAGATGAAAGAGAGCAGGTCCGTCGCGAGCCTTTAGGGTATTTAAACCCTGCACGATACGATGCAGACAATCCCGTTTTGTCGATAACGCCAGCTATCCAGCCAGAACCCCTGCTGCAATTGCGGACTCTCAACAGAGGTCTTAAGGAGGCTTTCCAAATTGCGTGAACCGATTTAGCCATCCATCGGGGATTCTTGATCTACGGGGTCTCATGGCGTAAAAAAGGATACCCCCGCATTGAGGAGCCAGGCATTCAAGCCAATATTTCGTTCCCCAATACCCGCATTCGATATATGATGGAAACGAAACCCAACTGTCACCGCCATGTGTTTCGTCAGAAAATACGATACACCAGGACCCGTTTGTAGGACGAAATTAAATTGTGTGCTTTGTTCAGGAATGCGAGGACCCAGATCCGTCCACAACATGCCGGCCCCGCCATCCCAAAACGGCATCCATCGTCCAAAGTCGAGGAAATTATATTTCACCACAAGTGAGCCTCCAAACGCCGAAGCGCTGAATGGTTCATAGTAGTGTGCGGCCAAGGGTTCAATGAGAAGTTCGACGTTGCCTGCAGCCCATCCTGTGCCAATTTCATCCGTCAACACCTGACCCATTTGAGGAAGCACATAGACGGCGTTTCTATTGGAAGAGGGCGCGTTGCCAAAGAGATTATTCCCTTGCCAATAACCCGTAAGCAGTCCGAATTCGAGGGTGCCTTTGGTCACACGATTGCGGGCATTGAAATCCGCACCCCAAATTGTTCCAGCCATAAGGAGGATCATGATCGCACCAGTCAATCCAATCAAATACTGTTCCGCCTTCAATCCCTTAGACATTAATTTTCCTTTTGTTTGTAGAAAATTCCTTTGGAGAAATAAGCCAGATAACTTGCAGGTTGGTCCTCATTCAGTCTTATGTTTTGCTAATTTTCTAAGATTGAATTTAATGAAAATCCGAGAATAGGCAGGAATTTCTCATAATTGGAATCAACAATTCAATGAACTTTTACTTCTAAGGGGTTACAATCCTTGAGACTGTTGAGGTCAAAAAAATGGAATCTTCCCCTCTATCTCTGAACACCACATCCAAGAAAGCCGGGGAAGATCCCTT
>DOFS01000563.1 GCA_003523945.1 Nitrospiraceae bacterium
TGGGAATTGATTGAGAAAATATTTGGCCAAGCCGACGCGGCCTATCGTATGAAAGGGATTTCCATCCATGATACCTATGAGCAGTGGCGATCACAGATGCCATGAGGGGCCGGTGATGAAGTGACAGGAATTAATTGAGGAAGACTGGTTTTCCGATTTGTGCCGATCGATAACACGCATCGGCAAGTTCAACTGCACGTAACCCATCTTCTGCGGTAATGGGCATCGGGCTTCCGCTTCGAATCGCCTGACAAAAGTCTCGAAGCACCTGAACCAACGTGGCACTGGAAGCACAGGGATAGTGGGAAATCTCGTTGCCTCTGGAAATTTTTTGAAGAGTGTTTGTCGTCCAATCGGCTAATGCCTGTCCTTGTGACCCCATAATTTCTGCGCGGGTGACCCGTCCCTGGCTGACGCGTGAAATATCGAGATAACAGGGAAGTCCTCTGCGGGTGATCAGTTTGATGAAAGCTCGATGTTCGGGGTCCTGGACCGCAGGCCGATCAATGTCAGCCGAAACCGAATGGACCTCATCCTGAGTGAGAACGCGGACCAGGTCCAACAAGTGAACTCCAAATTCCATAATGACTCCGACATTGTTTCGTGACGTGTTTTTTTCAGGCGACGCTGGGCGGGTTTGAAATCGCATGTTGCAAACAAGATATTGCCATTGGCCTAAGGACGAGGCGATTTCTTGCAACTTCTGGATTGTTGGCTCGTACCGCAGAGTCTGAGCGGTCATAAAAGGGATTCTCGCTTTGTTGGCGGACTCAACGATTTGGCGACCTTGGATCTGGTTGAGCGCAAGGGGTTTTTCCAGAAGAACCCCCTTGCCTTGTTGAATGGCCTCTAAGGCAATGGGGAGATTGAGTGAGGGAGGGGTCACGATCAGAACGGCTTGAATAGCGGAATCGGCTAAGAGATCGTGGTAGTTCGGGTAAAAGCGGAGTGAGTATTTTGTGGCAAGGCGAAAGCCCTCTTCCATGTTTCTTCGGCTGATGGCGACCAATTCTCCTCCCGTCTTGACGGAGAGCAAATGTTGGAGGTAACGAGAGCCGTGTTGTCCTACGCCTATCAATCCGATGGAAATGGGTTTCATGTTGGCGCTGGTTCCCTCCTTGATTGAGCGCGAGTGATGGAAGAAAAGATTGAGGGGGATCTCATCCAATGTGAATAAAACATACGGGATCGCCCACCAATGCCGTGGGATACGTCCGATCCTCGGCTTGGTAAGGAATGCCATGGATGTGGCACCAGTGCTCGACCCAGGGCATTTCTTCCACCGAGGTCGTAAGTAATCCCGGCGTGGTCAGTTTGGCCATGCAATTGGCGAATAAGCGAATTCCCGTTTCCCGCTCCTGTGAAAAGGCCGATATGTCAAATGCCAGAGGGTCCGCACGGCCGTATGAAAAAAGGACCGACAAATTGGGAAATTCTTCCGGGTCATTCAAGACGCTGACAATCCAAAGGTGATCTACGTTACCTGTTGCTTGCTCCGCCGAACCACAGAGAAATGGTATTCCGCCTGTTCCCCCGGCTTGGTTGAGGATGTCCACCTCTGCTTGCCGAAGATTATAAGGGCATACGGTTCGATGTAATTCTAACCGCTCCATGAGCAAAACGGGAATTTCTGGCACTCCCGCGCCCACATATAAACTTCGCCCCATGGTTGGTAAACGGGTACGGAGGGCTCTCGCAATCGCGATCCCCAGTTTCTGACAGGGACCTCGACGATCCCTCCAAAATGCGTCTCCACCTTCGTCGCAATAAACCGGTCCAAGCCCATCATAGTCCAGAGTATTATACATTCTGGCAATTTCTTGGGTGGTGGCAGGTGCCAATTTTGGGGTTTTCATATCCAGTGTCGGTCTTTCAAAATAGCTCGGTTTTCTTCTTTTTACCAGGTTCGGGGAAGGAGGTAACAGCCCTAATAGAAAGGTACGGTATCATGATGCACCTCATGAAGTTTGGTCATGTTTCAACTTGACCAAAATCACGATTTTGTGTATTGATATACTTAATTTGGCATTGACCGTCTTCCAGGGAAAGAAGTCTATTCCCAAAAGAAGCAAAAGTTCCTCCTATCACCGGTTCCATCCCTCATTACTGTGTGTCAATTGGAAATGTTTTTGTAGGGGTTCCAGAATGGCAAAGGTGCTCCTCAGGTGTGCGACAAAGCGCACACTTTTCCGTTGACAATGCCACAGGGAACTGCCCTTCTATGTTAAGTTTGGCCCTCAAATATTATTAGCCTATTATTAGCCAAAAAAGCCTGTTTCGCTAAGGATCATTAGCCCAGAATTTTATGGATATTCTGCAAGAACTTCGTCGAGTGATCCGGCTAGAAGCCCAAGCCATTATGCAACTTGAGGAGAGCTTAGGCCTTCCCTTCGAGGAGGCCGTAAAGATATTGCAATCCTGTCAGGGAAAAGTGATTCTTACTGGGGTTGGAAAATCGGGTCTGATTGCGAACAAAATTTCGGCCACGATGGTGTCCACGGGAACACCTGCAGTGTTTTTACACGGCTCAGAGGGGTTGCACGGGGACATTGGGATCGTGGCAAAAGATGACATTGTGATTGCAGTGGGAAAGTCCGGGGAAAGCGAAGAATTACTGGCACTGCTCCCGTTTATTCGAAAAATTGGCGCACGAATTATTGCCATTACGGCGCAG
>DOFS01000259.1:0-1975 GCA_003523945.1 Nitrospiraceae bacterium
ATTCTCGACTGTAAGGTCCCGATTTGTCAGGAAGCAACAAAGGACGCTCCCACTCTTTTCGACCACCTTTCGGTAGAATCAGCCTCTCATTTTCAAAGCGTCCTCAATGGACTCACTTCCATAGACATCCCTTATTCCTTGAACTACCGATTGGTGAGAGGCCTGGATTATTACTCCCGCACGACCTTTGAAATCACCTCTCCACACTTAGGAGCTCAGAGCACCATTGGGGCTGGAGGCCGTTATGACGGATTAGTCGCCTTACTCCAAGGGCCTTCCACCCCTGCTATTGGATTTGCGGTTGGACTGGAAAGAGTCGCGCTCCTTCTTCCTGAACAGATTACTACTCCTCAAAATCCTTTATTTTTTGTGGCCGGATTTGGAAAAGAGGCCAAGCCAATAGCTTATAAGCTTCTCCACACACTTAGAGAAGATGGAATACGAGCAGACACAGACTATAAAAGTGTCAATTTAAAATCACTCCTTCGTTCCGCGGATAAACTTGAAGCCAGTTATGCCATTATTCTCGGGGACGATGAGGTCCGTTCCGAAACAGCCATCATCCGGAATATGAACACCAAAGCTCAGGAGTCCGTAAAAATAAAAGAAATTCCGGAAAAGATTCGGTCCTTATCCTTATGAAGAGAGGACAAGATTCTTTCCGTTTTTTCTTGACATTTTTTTTACCTGATGCTAGGGTTTTTTTCTTATTTTTCAAAGGGAAACGATTTTTTTTAATTCAAAAAATATCCTCTGCACATTTCATTTACAAATCCAGTATTTTACGTAATAATTTAGGAAATCAATAAGGGATGCCAAAAAATCTGGTTATCCTTATTCGGGAGGACCCCACCCATACCCACCGGGCCTCCGAGGCTATGCGAATTGCGTTGGGATTATCCACTGGTCCCAATCCTATAAAAATTGTTCTTTTGGAAAATGCCCGGCAGTTAATTTCCGAGGAAGCCTACGATCTTCCTGATGGGGAAATTCTTGAAAAATATCTCCCTGTCATCAAGAATTTAGAAATACCTATTATTGTACCTATAGGTAGCGGGAAGACCTTCTCATTCGATCAGGAATTTAGCATTCAAGAGTCGACCCCATCTCAAATTGCCTCACTCGTTTCTCAGGCAGATCGAGTCCTAACCTTTTAACGGTATCGCTCATGAGAAACATTTTATATATCTGTACCAAAGACCCGCAGGATTGGAATGCTTTATTCCCGGAAAAGGCTCCTTCTCCGGAGATGGATCTATCAGTCTTGCTAATTCAACATGGATTGAATTTACGGCCAACTCAGACCTCCCAGGTTTTTGTTTTAAATGACGAAGGAGGAGAGGACTCTAGACCATATGAGTCCATTTCCTATCAGAATTTTCTGGAAAGAATATTTTTGGCGGATTTGGCGTTGGTGATATAACTATCCCTCTTCTTCTTTGTTGTAAAAGAATACAAAGAAATAGTAGGAGTAGTGGTAGTAGGGATGGGGAATAGTGGGGATAACGGCCCCTGGATTTCAAACAGGCTTTAGTTGATAGGTATATAAAAGGATTTTGAGTTCCAAAAAAATCGGGGTGGAAGTTGTGGATAGAGGGCATGAAGTTTATGGTAGATGCTGTTGATAGAAGCTGGTAGGCGTCTCATAACATACTGGAAGGTTCATGTTTAAAACCCTTACTATTAACATCTGTGAATAATATTGTGAATAAGCTAAATTTACCTAATATTAACAACGATAAAGTATGGGTTGATGTGTTGGATTTTGTCAGCCCAAGAGTTGGAGATGACACGATTGAAACATGGTTTCAACCATTGGTTCTTGAGAGTCTTTCCGAAGAGCAAGCTCAAATTCGTGTTCCAAATAAATTTTTTGGGGAATGGTTAGGAAGAAATTATAAAGAATTGCTCATAGAAGCCTTTCAGCATGTAGAAGGGGTAAACCCCACAGATATTATTTTTGTCATGAAAGAGC
>DOFS01000259.1:2070-8074 GCA_003523945.1 Nitrospiraceae bacterium
TTGTCATGAAAGAGCAGGATGGAGATGGAACTCCTCCAACCCAGATCAAAACAGAAGTTCGGGAAAATCGGGGGCCTGCTCAACTTCAACGGGTAAGGCGCCAACCTCTTCCCAATCCCAAATATACGTTTAAAAACTTCGTCGTGGGAGCCAGTAATCAATTTGCACATGCGGCCTGTTTAGCCGTAGCAGAATCTCCGGCCAAAGCTTATAACCCGCTATTTATTTATGGCGGGGTGGGGTTGGGGAAAACCCACCTTCTCAACTCCATAGGAAATTATATTGCTGATCATGGGGATCTTCGAATTGCCTATGTCACGACAGAGCAATTCACGAATGAAGTGATCAATTCCATACGCTATGACAAAATGATTGAATTGAGAAGACGATATCGAAATGTGGATATGCTCCTCATTGACGATATTCAATTTTTAGCAGGAAAAGAACGTACGCAAGAGGAATTCTTTCACACATTTAATTCCCTCTACGAGGCTGGAAAACAGATTGTGTTGTCGAGTGATCGCTTTCCTAAAGAAATGCCTTCAATGGAGGAACGCCTCCGGTCCAGATTTGAGTGGGGATTGATTGCGGATCTTCAACCACCCGATGTCGAAACTCGAATCGCCATTCTTCGAAAAAAATCTGAGGAAGAAGGGATCGCAATCAACGAGGACGTCATTCAGTTGTTGGCAGCGAATTTAAAAAGTAATATCCGTGAAATTGAAGGGGCACTGATTCGGCTGGGTGCGTACGCGTCCCTCACCGGTCAAAAAATCACCGTGGATATGGCAAAACACATTCTCCGTGATCTCATTGGGGGAAAACGGAAGGTGATTACGACTGAGGATATTCAAGAGGTGGTCGCCAACCGGTTTCATGTCAAAATATCTGATTTGAAGTCAAAACGACGCACGAAAACGTTAGTGTATCCTCGGCAGATTGCAATGTTCCTCAGCCGCGATATGACGGACGCCTCCTTTCCGGAAATCGGAAGAGATTTTGGGGGGAAAGACCACACCACTATTATTCATGCCTGTAAACAAATGCAGAAGTCACAGGAAACCGATCCGACTCTTCGAGCCACAATTGAAAGCCTGAAAGAAGAAATCGGTAAGGGCTAAAACTCCTGTTCATAGGAAAAATATGAAAATTCAAATAACCAGGGAGGATTTATTAACCGCGCTTCAACGGGTGCAGGGTGTGGTGGAGAAGCGGAATACCATGCCTATCCTGGCGAATATTCTTTTGGAAGCCAAGCCGGAAGGCCTGGATATTGTGGCGACGGATTTAGAAATTGGGATGAGAGGATTATATAAGGCCACGGTCCATGAGCCAGGGTCGGTCACATTTTCCGCTCGAACCCTTTTTGATATTTTAAAAGAGATCCGGCATTCCGACGTTGAATTGGTGGTGGGGGAAAATAATTGGGTCACGGTGAAGGCTGGAAAAAGCCAGTTTCGTGTAGTGGGCTTACCCAGCAAGGATTATCCGGCTCTTCCAACTATTGAACGGGAAGGGTTAATGGCGCTTCCCGCCCAAGGGTTGTTACAGCTCCTCAAAAAGACCGTATTTGCGGTCGGAGAAAAAGATACACGATATGTGTTGAACGGACTTCTTCTCACCCTGATTCCTTCCGGAGCCAATGTGACGCTTCGTTTGGTAGGTACCGATGGTCATCGATTAGCTTGGGCTGAGCAGGAAGTGACGCCGGAAAAGGCGGCCATTCCCTCAGCAGAAATTAAGGTCATTATTCCCAAAAAAGCCGCCATTGAAATCCGGCGACTTTTGGAAGAGGACGACGAACAACCGTTTCTCGGGTTTACGAAAAATATGTTGATCTTTCGGAAAAGCGGGTTAGTCTTCACCTCCCGGATTATGGAAGGGACTTACCCCAACTACCAACAGGTGGTGCCGAAAGAAAGCTCTAAAAAAGTTACGGTCAACAAGTCTGACCTGGAGGGTGCCCTTCGAAGAGTGGCCATCCTTTCGAAGGATAAAGCCCATGCCGTGAAACTGTCCATCAATCCCGATTACATTCATCTTTCCTCAAAAAGTCCGGACTTGGGAGAAGCGGATGAAGACATCCCTGCCAAATTTGTGGGAGAAAGCTTTGCTACGGGGTTTAACGCCCGGTACTTTTTAGATGTGTTGTCAGTCATCGAAACGGAAGCACTGACCCTCCAAATGGAAACACCCTTAAGCCCGTGCTTGATTCAAGAGCAGGGAAATCCCACGTTCAAAGCCGTGGTGATGCCCGTGAAGGTTTGATGGATTTGACCCAACAAACATTCCTTCTTCCACACGCATTCAAAGCCTAAAATTGTATGGATACCGCAAAAAACCCTAGCCAAAAATCTGCCCCTTCTCAAGACCGCCAACACTCGGATACCGGGTACGACGCCGATCAAATCCGGGTCTTGGAAGGACTGGAAGCGGTTCAAAAACGACCTGCCATGTATATTGGCAGCACCGGCGTCGATGGCCTGCACCATATGGTGTACGAGGTCGTTGATAACAGTGTGGATGAACACATGGCCGGCTACGGAAATGAAATCCAGGTCGTGCTCCAGGTGGATGGCAGTGTCCTGGTCTCGGATAATGGAAGAGGGATTCCCACCGGCATGCATTCCACCCAGAAAAAATCGGCCGCAGAAGTCGCATTAACGGTCCTCCATGCGGGCGGAAAATTTGAGGAAGGTGCCTATAAAGTGTCTGGAGGGTTACATGGTGTAGGCATATCGGTCGTGAATGCCCTCTCCGAATGGCTGGAGTTGGAAATTTGGCAAAATGGGGAGGTGTTCGAACAACGGTATCAACGTGGGAAGCCGCAGACCCCGTTAACGGTCGCAGGGATCACCAAAAAACGCGGAACGAAAGTGGTGTTTAAGCCGGACCCCCTCATTTTTGAAACCGTCGAATTCAGTTTTGATGTGCTGGCTCAACGCCTTCGAGAATTGGCGTTTCT
The DNA here is from genome assembly GCA_003523945.1 of Nitrospiraceae bacterium. Taxonomy (GTDB): domain Bacteria; phylum Nitrospirota; class Nitrospiria; order Nitrospirales; family UBA8639; genus Nitrospira_E. Next base: position 5,036 of record DOFS01000259.1, read on the forward strand.
CAATAAAGGTTTGGAGATTTGTTTAAGAGATGACCGGACGGGCAAGGAAAAGGAACAGGTGTTTTGTTACATAGGGGGGATTGTTTCCTTCGTGGAACATTTGAATGAAGCCAAATCCCCCATCCATCCTCCCATTGTTGTGGAAGTGGAAAAGCCCGAGATGATTCTCCAATTGGCCCTTCAATATAACGAAGGGTATTCAGAGAATCTGTATTCCTTTGCCAATAATATTAATACCCGTGAGGGTGGCACGCATCTCATCGGGTTTAAATCCGCCTTGACGCGCACCATCAATAGTTACGCCACCGCCAATGATTTGTTTAAAAAAGATTCCGAATCGCTGAGCGGAGAAGATGTTCGAGAAGGGTTAACCGCCGTGGTGAGCGTGAAGATTCGAAATCCCCAGTTTGAGGGTCAGACCAAAGCGAAATTAGGCAATAGTGAGGTCAAGGGCATTGTAGAGTCAGCCGTCAATGAAGCCTTGGGGTCGTACCTTGAAGAAAATCCCTCGGTGGCCAAAAAAATTGTCGGGAAGTCTGTGGATGCCGCACGGGCCAGGGAAGCCGCAAGAAAAGCGAAAGAACTGATTCGAAGGAAAGGCGCGTTGGATGGCGGATCACTTCCAGGAAAATTGGCCGACTGCTCCGAAAAAGATCCGCAATTTAGTGAACTCTATCTCGTGGAGGGGGATTCGGCGGGCGGATCCGCGAAGCAGGGGCGTGATCGACGTTCGCAAGCGATCCTTCCTCTCAAAGGCAAGATCCTGAATGTCGAAAAGGCCCGATTCGATAAAATGCTTGTCAGTGAGGAAATCCGAACGCTCATCATGGCGATCGGAACAGGAATCGGTCGGCCACGGGAGGATGCTGAAAAAGGCAAGGAAGATAAAGACGCCTTTGATATCAATCGAGCCCGTTACCACAAAATCATTATCATGACCGATGCGGACGTCGATGGTAGCCATATCCGGACCCTCCTCCTGACCTTCTTTTTCCGGCAAATGCCGGAACTGATCGAGCGGGGCTATATCTACATTGCCCAGCCTCCCTTGTTTAAAGTCAAAAAAGGGAAAGGCGAGAAGTATCTCAAAGACGAAGCCGCGATGAATACCTATTTGTCTAATCTGGCCGTGGAGGATACGCAACTCTTTCTCCCGGAGCAAAACGAATTTGTGACCAGGGATGAACTCATTCCGATATTAGATAAGCTGGTGGCCTTTGAGGGGCTCTTAACCCGCCAGGGACAAAAGCAAATAGAACCGTCGTTGCTCCGCGTGTTAGTGGATTTTCCGGAATTAACCAGAGATTTGTTAAAAAACCGTAGCGAATTAGAATTACTGATCGAGGAGGCCACTCGCCGGCTTCGCCTGGCGTTCCCGGAAGGAACCGTGGATTTGACGATTCAGGAAGATGAGGAGCATCAAGCCCACCACATTCTGTGTCGGGTCACGGGGAATGGCAGTCAGAAATTTTTGAATCTGACTCACGACATGGTGGGATCTGCAGATTTCAGGGAATTACAAAAGATCTCTCCTTCGGCGTTGGGATTGGGGCGACCCCCCTACCGCTTAAAACGCAAAGAGATCGAATCGGACTTTTCCACCAGCCAGGATCTGGTAACAGAGTTTTTAGAAACCGGAAAGAAGGGCATGTCCATCCAGCGCTACAAGGGACTGGGCGAGATGAATCCGACACAATTGTGGGACACCACGATGAATCCAGAGACCCGGAGTCTCCTTCAAGTGACCTTAGAAGACACCACGGGAGTGGATGAAATCTTTACCATTTTGATGGGTGATGAGGTCGAGCCCCGCCGGAACTTCATTCAAAAGCATGCCCTGGAAGTTCGAAATTTGGATGTCTAGCAGGTGCCTTCGTTTGATGGTGTGACCCCGAATGTTGAGCCAGAGCAAATCCAGTCAAGGTGCAGAACATGAAGTGCGATGATCCATTTCGAGGAGTGACGTATGCCGGTTGAACCACGTCTGACGCAAGTCGCCATTGAAGATGAAATGCGTTTGTCCTATTTGGACTACGCCATGAGCGTCATTGTCGGACGGGCGTTGCCGGACGTGCGAGACGGACTGAAGCCGGTTCATCGGCGCATCCTGTATGGCATGAATGAAATGGGTCTGGCTGCCGGGAAGCCCTACCGGAAGTCCGCGAAAATTGTCGGTGAAATCATGGGTAACTATCACCCGCATGGTGATTCGGCCATTTACGACACGTTGGTCCGCATGGCCCAGGATTTCAATATGCGGTATCCCCTCGTCGATGGCCAGGGAAACTATGGTTCGGTTGATGGCGATCCGCCCGCCGCCATGCGATACACCGAAGCCCGCCTCACCAAGCTGGCCGAGGAAATGCTGGTCGATATAGACCGGGAGACCGTCAACTTTACCCCGACATACGACGAGTCGTCCCAGGAGCCCGTGGTATTGCCGGCCCGTATTCCGAATCTATTAGTGAATGGAGCAGGAGGAATCGCGGTCGGGTATGCCACCAATATTCCCACCCATAATTTAGGCGAAGTCGTGGCCGCGCTGATTGCCCTTATTGAACGGCCCGAGGTGACCATTCAGGAGCTCATGGAGTTCGTTCCGGGGCCGGATTTCCCCACCGCCGGATTTATCTATGGGACGCAAGGGATCAAAGACGCCTATGAAACGGGGCGCGGCCTCTTGTCTCTCCGGGCGAAGGCCGAAATAGAGGTTGATGAACGCACCGAACGCGCGCGTATCATCGTAACGGAACTGCCCTATCAGGTTAACAAAGCTAAACTGATAGAAAAGATCGCCGACCTCATCCACGAAAAACGCGTGGAAGGGATTTCCGATCTTCGCGACGAATCTGACCGGGATGGACTTCGCGTAGTGATCGAGCTGAAGAAAAACGAAAACCCGTCGGTCCTGCTGAACCAATTATATAAACACACCCAAATGCAAACGACCTTCGGGGTCATCATGTTGGCCCTGGTGGGGAACCGTCCGGAGGTGTTAACCCTCAAACAGATTTTGGCCGCGTTCCTTGAACACCGGAA
>DOFS01000427.1:0-2419 GCA_003523945.1 Nitrospiraceae bacterium
GGTAAATGGCCCAGGATTCCCAATGTTGCGACACTCGTCCCATTGAGCAGCCATCCGGCAACCTCGCCGGTCTTTATATTTCGCCAGATGAGGTCGGCTTTCCCGTCCCCATCCAGATCGTGATTTTTGGGGGTCCTTTGATTCGAGTTCTGTCGTTGGACGATGACGGAATACATGCTCAAATCACTACCGGCATTGCCACCAAGAGTGATGGTCCCGACGGGGAATGCCCGAGCAAAAAGGTGGAGGGTGGTGTCCGATGTACCAAGGTCATTGCCAGTATCAGTAAAGGTACTCAACCAAGAAGGTTTGGAGGTAACACGAACGTCATGGGCGACATAGACCGTCACTGGTTGATTCACATGGAAGCTGAGGAATCCGGTGTTCGTAGCTGCTTTGTCATTATTGGCAGTCTGGATAAAGGCGGCTCCCTCGACGATTGCGGGTACTGTAGTAAACGTAAAGGATCGGTCAATATACACCAGGCCCCCAGCTTGGAGGCCTGCTGCGGGTACGACATATGATTGCTTACTGGCGACGGTCAGATTGGAAATAGTTAATCCAGGGGAGGTTGCATTGGATACCGTAATGGTCACCGGCGCAGAGGTTGTCGTATTGCCTGCGGCATCGCGGGCTGTGGCGCTGAGGGTGTAGGAGCCATCCGAAACGGCTGTCGTGTTCCAGGATGACGAAAATGGGTTGGTGGTATCTTCTGACCCCAAATTGTTTCCATTGAGTTTGAATTGGACACCCACCACACCAATGTTATCTGAGGCGGTGGCGGATACAGTAATGGTGCCGCTTAGGGGTTTGGAATTTTGCGGGCTCATGAGGACAATCGTGGGGGGCGTGGTATCGGTAGGTGGGACATTTCCACCATGAGTCGGAAGAGCTATGGCCACTTCCTTCGAGGGTTCGCTGATATTTCCTGATTGATCATAAGCCGTAACCGTAAAATAATAGGTGATCCCTTCCGGCAGGTTCTGAAATATGTGCGATGGGGTGAGGCCGGCATTTTTCGTGGTGTGATAGGACCCTTGGGATGTGCCCATATACACATAATAGCCCATCAGGTCCGGTTCGGAATTCGGGTCCCAAGTCAGTTGGATGGAAGAAGCGGAGAAAGCGGGGCTAGCGAACAATCCGAAGAAAAACAGCGTCAGTCCTGCCAAGTGTGTGCTTGCGAAACCCAGGTGGGGCAAATGTTTGACCATACTCTCCTCCTTGTCCCAATCGGATCGACGCCTTCATCCTCTTCTCCCCCTGCGAATGACGCCTTCCTTCGGTAGCCGGACGATCAGGCGCGGGCACCTGACTCCTGGCTTTGCGACCCTACTTCACAGTAGGTGTGCCGTTTCGGGAAAAGGATTTCATGAATTGGTCAACTTTTTCCTATCCTCTGTCTCCCTATTGTGTGGCCTACACCCCCAAACTGTCTGCCGAACATTTCGGAGAAGTAAGGAAAAACTTTAGAGAAGACAACATTGGGTTATGAAGAATCTAGGCAGAGGAAAACCGGAGAATATAAAAAAACGAGCGGAATGATCATGGGAAAAAGGAAACGAAATTAAACTTAGTTAGCAAAGGAGGAGACGGAAGGGCAGGCTCATAGGTGAAATTCCTGGTGGCCATGCCTAATGTCTATCGTTGTAATTTTACGATTTCTATGAAAATTTTGATTCGATCACCACTGCAATGGTGAAAGTTTTGCATTGTCAGGATGAGGAATCATGGTGGCAGGTGCGACCAAAAAAAAATACAAAACGACCCGAACCGTCATGACCCCAGGTTGTTCACCACAGGGATGGGTTTGTTGGCAACTATTCTGGCTGCTCATCCGGACATGACCACACCGGCCTGATGATTCCGTCGAACATTCTCTTATGGTGTGATGAAATAACTGCGCGCCACCTTTTGGGAAAGGCCATGTTCGGCAGATGACGTGCTGGCAACAGGGAAAAGAGGTTGTTTGGGCGGAAGAGATGATTGAGTTGAGCGAATTCTTCCAGATTGGGGAGGGGGGTTGGTTATTCTAGGGAAGCGGGGGGGAGAAGATTTTTTATAAATTCCATTCGTCGGGTTGGCCCATGAGTCCATTCAGAGAAGCAGCCTGGTGTTTTTGAATTCCCGCTTATTGAATTTCCCAGTCTGTGGAAGCGGCACCGGGAAAGGTTGTAAAGGTTATGGCGACCCCGTTCATTAGCCATACCGCCACAGCTCCATTGCTGTTGTTGCGCCAGATGACGTCTGACTTGCCATCCCCATTCACATCTTCTGCTCCAGCAATCTGCCATGTTGCCAGCACAGTCGCCGGGAAGCCTGATGAGGCGATTGACGTTGCATTCATGAGCCATATGGCGGTGTTGCCGTCAAGGGTGTTGCGCCAAACGAGATCGACTTTGCCATCGCCGTTGAGATC
>DOFS01000427.1:2602-2752 GCA_003523945.1 Nitrospiraceae bacterium
CGGTCGAGCCATTCATCAGCCACAAGGCCACCGCACCGCTGGTGCCATGACGCCAAATGATATCTGCCTTGGTATCCGCATTTACATCGCCCACTGCGGCGATCTGCCACCCTAATGAGACACCCCCCGGGAAACCAGCAGAAACAATCG
>DOFS01000251.1 GCA_003523945.1 Nitrospiraceae bacterium
CCCGTGGTCATCACCAATTCTCTGGCCCGCTCATAGGTCTCATCGCGCTCCTGCTCATCCCCTGAGGGTTCTTGCACCGACTCCAAGGCCACAGGGTCATAGACGGGTGAGGCTTGCGATTTGACCCATTCAACCACCCCACGCACTTCCTCATCAGATACATATGGACCGTGCAGCCTGTTAATCCCGCCGGTGCCAGAAGATAAAAACAGCATATCACCTTTTCCCAAAAGACTTTCCGCTCCATTCACATCCAATATGGTTCGGGAATCAATTTTGGAAGAAACCTGATAGGCGATACGTGCAGGAAAATTGGCCTTTATCAGTCCGGTCACGACGTCAACCGATGGTCTTTGGGTCGCCAAAACGAGATGAATGCCCGACGCACGGGCCATCTGAGCGAGTCGAGCAATACGATCTTCAATATCCTTTGGAGCCACCATAATCAGATCGGCAAACTCATCGATGACCACTACGATGTATGGCAGCAGAACCCGCTCTTCTTGCGTAGACTCCAACAACGGAGACCCTTCCTCCACATTCATCGATTGGCCTTTGCTCAGCTTCTTCACGGTTCGAAGCGCGGATTCCGTACCTTGAGACTCGGTAACTTTTTTATTATAGGCATCAATATTTCGAACTCCCAATTCCGCTAACACCTGGTATCGCCGCTCCATTTCTTGTACGACCCACCCAAGCCCACGAGCCGCCTCTTTGGGATTCGTGATCACGGGGCGAATGAGGTGTGGAATTCCATCGTACACCTGCAATTCCAACACCTTGGGATCAATTAACAGGAGCTTCACTTCATCCGGATGCGCGCTAAAGAGGATATTCAATAACAGACAGTTCAACCCCACACTTTTACCTGAACCCGTAGCACCCGCTACCAACAAATGAGGCATCGTTCGGAGATCCGTCACTACCGGTCGTCCAAAGATATCTTTCCCTAGGGCCAAAGCCAGCTTGGAACGGGCTCGGGTGAAAACTTCCGAAGTTAACATTTCTTTCAGACCAACCGTTTCCCGCTGGGGATTCGGCACCTCAATCCCTACTGTAGATTTCCCTGGAAGGGGAGCCACTACTCGAACTTTTAAGGCTTTTAAGGCCATAGCCAGATCATCAGCCAAATTCACAATCCGGGCCACTTTGATGCCGGGACCGGGAGCGAACTCATACATGGTAATGACCGGTCCGGGATGTACATCGGTGACGCCCCCCTCAATCCCAAAACTTGCCAGCGTGTTCACAAGAACTTCAGACTGGGATTTCAAGACCGAATCAGTCTGATGAGCCGCCCGCGCAGCATGGGTATCAAGAAGATCGACGGGGGAAGGCATTTGATAGGACTTTGAAATTTGCTTGCGAGCGATAAAGGTGTCGTCGACTTCCTCTATGAGAGGGAGAGTGGGCGCTATCTCAATTGTGGCTGGGAGATCATCTCTTTTCATCTTGGATAACTTGGACTTGGGTTCCAAAGCCTCCAATACCATCGTGCCAATACCACCACGCACAGCCAATTGACGATTAATCCGAATCGATTTATTCATTTTGGGTTGGGCATCTGACACCCACCAGTCTCGCTCCCTTATTGATTCCACCACGGTAGTTTTGAGGCGCCCCCCGAAACTCAAGGTCGTTCGAACGATTTGCCCAATCGATACCGGGACCAACAAAAGGAAGGCAATCAGTAGCAGAGCCCCTAACATGATCGTGGCACCGGTAACAGCCAAATATGACCCGAGTCCGGCCGCCACCCATTGGCCAACAACTCCACCCTGACTAACTCCTAGGACATCCATGGTGGATATTTGAGGCCCGGCCGAATATTGAAGATGCAGCAGCGCGCTCACGGACAGTACTCCAAGCAGCGACCCAAGGAGACTGCCAGACGTAATACGAAGTTTTTCGCCCCAGAGGACGCTTAATCCCAAGAACACAAGCAACATAGGCACCACATAGGCTCCACCTCCCACAATGGTTAAGAGGGAATACGCGAGAGTAGCCCCTATCAGGCCTACAGCGTTTTCGGGAATGGAATTTGATGAGGGGTAATCGACAAAAAGGATCGGGTCGGCAGGAGAGAACGTGGCCATACTCAGGAGACCCAGAATGCCCAAAGTAGCGACCAAAATTCCGACAATTTGTGTGGTTAAGACAGAAAATTCCTTGGGTTGATCTTTTGTGGGTTTGCTCTTGGAACTAGGGAAGATACTCATCAAAAAATCCTACCATAAGTGTTTCTATCGAGCAAACAACCCTTACGCCATTGTGGGGATACTGAAAGCCAATGTTCAAAGAATGAAACACACTGGGGGAAACCCTCCCACAAAGCTCATCAAGGCTTGAGCCTCAAAGTCAACAGCCCGGACAATCCGGTGCCAATCAACGAAGAATTCGAAGGCTCCGGTACAGACCCCAGATTCGCTGAAGTTGTAAACGTCATGGTAAGGAACCTAGGTTGGACCGCCTCCTATTAAGCTCCATCAACAGGGGTCCCCTCATAAATATTCCCGTAAAGTATATAAATACCTCCCCTTACAGTCCTCTTTAACCCTGCAACCACTGTTGCCAAAATTTCAATAAAGGCCTTTCTCTTTTTCTGAGAATGGAAAATCTTGAGACGTTTTATGAGGAACCATTCACTACCTTCAGCGAATGCTCCCTTCCGGAACCTTTTCAACATCTGTCTTTGGTTTCTTGTTTGTAAAATTGAGATAGTTAGGTGTGAGAAGCCAGGGTATCTCCTGAGAATGCCTGGCTCAGAATTCGGTATTCTTGGACGGATAAGGTTTCCGCCCTGCGTGTGAGAGAAATCCCTGTCTCTTTTTCCACGGATTCAAGAAGGACATCGGAATAATCTGCCCCTCGAAATGCATTCATGAGCGTTTTGCGGCGTTGGCCAAAGGCTGCACGGACAATCCGCTGGAACCGGCTCAGATCCTCTGGTTTTTCCTGGTGATCCTGGCGAATATCCAGGCGTACCACTCCCGAATCCACATCTGGAACAGGGCGAAAGCATTTTCGAGACACGGGGAAACCGAAACGAACATCAGCCAGGTGTTGCGCCGTGACGGATAACACTCCATAGTCCTTGGTATTGGGTTTAGCAGTTAACCGCTTCGCGACTTCAAGTTGTACAGTCAAGACCATTCGACGGATCTTGGGCCGAGCTTCCAACAACCGGAACAAGATGGGCGTCGAAATGTTATAGGGCAGATTGGCCACTACCACAGCTGGTTCCGGCAGTTGATCGAAGCGATAGCGAAGCGCATCTTGTTCTTGAATATCAAGGTTCAAGCATCCTGCGAATTCCCTTTTCAAGAAATCCACCATTCGAGGGTCGACTTCCAAGGCTAATACCTGCCTTGCAAATTGGCACAAGAATCTAGTCAATGCACCTCCTCCCGGTCCGATTTCACATACAAAATCAAAAGGCTGAAGGTCCGCCAGGTTGATGATTTTCCGAAGGAGATTAGGGTCAATCAGGAAATGTTGGCCGAGACGTTTGCGCGGATAAGGAGGAAGCGGTGTCATTCAAGTGGGGAAATATGGAGTAGGGTCATACCGACGTTTATCAAGTGAGCGACGTCATGGGATACCAATCGTCTGAATATCTTTAACCAGCTTTTTGAGATGCCGGCGGCACATATCCACTTCATCAGCTAATTCATCAAACACATCCCCCACAAAATAGGTGGTTTCCAGCCATTCCTTGGTAATGTGCTGAAGGTATGCCTGACTCACATATGGCTCCAGGCCATCAATTACTTTTCTCTTCCATTTGGTGACATGGTCTTTACCTTGCACCGCATTGAGAGCCTTTTCTGCCTGTGCATGTATGGTGTTAATTTCCTCTATTTGACTCTGAATATAGGCCAACAACTCGGAGGATTGATCGTTCATCAATGTATCCTTTTCGGTATCCTTTCCCATTAAGACGGGTCCCGCGAAGACGACATACACAGGAATCTTGCCGGTGTCACACATTTCATGACCACACCATTACACCTCACAATTGTCATCCTTCGCCATCGAAAAAATCATACCGGCTTCAACCCGATGCCCGGCCAAATAGTCAGATATGGGCATGCGTTTTTTGTTTTCAGGTTGAATTTCCAAAAGATTCAGACTTCCCTGACCAGTTTGGACACGTATGAATTTCTTCGTGACTGCGGTTATTTTCCCTGGTACATGGGGAGTGTCGGGAACTGCAGGTTGCAAACCCGGGTCCTGCTCTTCAACTTCGGCTTTCCAAATCCCCCAACGTTCCCCCCCAAGAAAGGTATACACCCCCGGCCATGGCGACAACCCTCGAATTCGATTGCCAAGGCTTCTGGCCGGCATATCCCAATATATCAATCCGTCTTTTTTGGTTAAGATGGGGGCTAAAGTCGCCTCGGACTCATTTTGGGATAAAGGGGTTATTGCCCCGGCCAGCCATCCGCGCAGAGTCGAGACCAAGAGGGCTCCTCCAACCTGAGCCATTCTCGTGCCTAACTCTCCGGAAGTCTCATTGACTCCTATAGGAATCACTTCCTGTTGAAGAATGGCCCCCGTATCCATGCCTTCATCCATGAGCATAATCGTCACTCCGGTCTCCGACTCTCCTTGAATCACAGCCCATTGAATTGGGGCAGCACCCCGATACTTCGGGAGAAGAGACCCATGAACATTCAGGCACCCCTTCGGAGGAAGATCTAGAATGGCTTTTGGCAAAATACGACCAAACGCAGCAACCACCACCACATCAGGTCCCCATGCTTGAAGAGTCTCCATCAACTTGGGGTCCTTCATTTTTTCAGGTTGCACGACCGGGATGCTCTGTGACAGTGCAAGCGCTTTTACCGGCCCAACTTGAACTTTCTTTCCACGCCCACTGGGTCGGTCAGGCTGACACACGACTCCCACGACAGAAAATTCCGTCCTCAATAACTGCTGAAGGGAAGGAACAGCGAAGGCCGGGGTTCCCATAAACACAATACGCATACCTGAGTTCATTAACACTGGATAAAGAAGAAAATCAATGTAATAGGATAAGGCCTGCTCACTCCATAGGAAAACAACTCCACTTGCTTCTGAACCTTGTCATTCAGCCATTCCCATGCGCATTGACTCCCTTTCAATTACTATGATAGAAGCCCACGCTGAGGCATATAATAGCATCCTCAACGCCTTAATTTTAGGAAATGGATCACGAGCATGGGTGGACATAGCCATTGGTCAACAATTAAGCGACACAAAGGCGCGCAAGATGCCAAGCGTGGGAAAATTTTCACGCGTGTTATTCGTGAAATTTCCATTGCTGCACGTAGCGGCGGCGATCCGGACGGCAATCCCGCCTTACGCCAAGCCATTGCAAAATCCAAAGAAGTGAATATGCCTGCCGATACCGTCAAACGGGCAATTCAGCGAGGTACCGGGGAACTTCCAGGAATGCAATTCGAGGAGTTTATGCTGGAAGGCTATGGGCCTGGAGGAACGGCACTCCTCCTGGAAATTTCGACCGATAAACGTAATCGCACGGTAGCCGAAATTCGGAATATTCTCACCAAAAATAATGGCACGATGGCTGAAGCCGGCGCCGTAGCCTGGCAATTTCAAAAAAAAGGGTTACTGGTAATCGAGAACCAGACAGTGACCGAAGAACAATTATTTGATCTGGCCCTGGAAGCGGGTGCTGAAGATGTAAAACAAACCCCCACCGGATTTGAGGTCATATCGGAACCAGCAAACTTCGAAGCCGTCAAAGAAGCGATTCAGAAGGCGCAGATTGAAACCAGCCTTTCCGAGCTCACCTTTCTCCCACAAAACCATATCCAACTTGAAGGCAGAGATGCTGAGCAAGCCTTAAAACTCATGGATCTCCTAGACGAGAACGAAGACGTGGCCAAGGTTCATGCTAACTTTGAGATATCTGACGAAATGATGGAGAAAATGGCCGCTGAAAGTGCTTAGGATTTTGCATTTCACTCCGTCCTCCCGATCTTTTTCCCTTACCACTATCTCTGATCGATCTTGATTTCTTTTCAGTTACCTTCCATTTTTGACGAACAAACGAGTCTGGAATAGATATGATTGCCTCCCTGTCAGGTGTTCTTTCTTCTAAAACCCCGGAAGATGCCGTCATTTTGGTGCAGGGTGTAGGGTATCAAGTATTCATCTCTCTTTCGACCTATTTCACCCTTCCTGAACTCAATACCCCAGTGCAGGTTTTCGTATCCACTCATGTACGGAACGACACCATACAACTCTTCGGGTTTGCCACCACAGCAGAGAAACAGGCATTTTCCCTGCTCACGACTATCAGCGGCATCGGACCCAAACTAGCCCTGAGTGCATTATCGACCCTTTCCGTCCATGATTTGTGTTCCGCCATTGAAACCGGTGATCTTGAAACCCTAGGTTCCATCCCCGGCGTTGGGAAAAAATCGGCTAGTCGAATCGTCCTGGAGTTAAAAGACAAAACTAATCGAATCATATTTCCAACGTCTCAACTACCCTTAACTACACCAAACACATCTGCCAACTTTCTGCAAGAAGAAGCCTCCTCGGCGCTCATCAATTTGGGGTACCGGGCACCAGAAGTCAAAAAAGCCATAAATCTCGCTATCGCCAAGTTGGACGAACCCTACGAACTCGAAGACCTCATCCGCTCCACACTTAAAGAATTAGCCAAAGGTTAAAGGAGAAGTAATTTCCTTGGTGCTACAGATGCGGGTATCCCTTAAGAATTAGTTTTTGCCCAGGTTCAAGATATGGAATCGAAGGGGGAGTGAAAGGTCCGGATCAGGTTGGGAAATTTTGAGGTTGGTGCTAGGTTGAGGTAATAAGCTGAAAAAATCTAAAGGGTTTCACGAATTTTTTGACCCTGATAGCCGCTTTCGAGGACACGCTTAAAAAAGCGCAACACATCTGCTAAGTCGAACCAGAAACCACAATTAATACATTTTGCGTTGAAACGGCGTGACACTCGAGTGTACTGACGTTCCACCAGCATTGTTCCTTGGCATCTGAGGCACGTCATTAGAATACAGCCCTACTCCTCGATGGATTACTTGTTGTGAGCCTATGGGACAATCCCCAACCTCTTTTTTTTCACTAACAGCAAAAATAAGATAGTTACAGACAATATCAGAGTTCCTTTTGATTGATTCATTTCGACTAGCGGAGTCGATTTAAAATCACAGCCACGCAACCCGCAAGAACTCCACCTCCAAAAACGGTCAGCCCCATGGAAAGAATCGCTTCCCAGGTTCCCGAATGGGACGAACCGTAAATCAGGTCTCTCACTCCACCCTGAACGAGCAAGACGGCTAGCGTCAGCAGGGACCCCATTCCAAACCACCAGCCAAAAGTTCGCACATTCTCCTCAAAAGGCTGAATCACGCGTTGGAACGGCGTTAGGCCTCATTCACACAGGCAATGAAAACACTGTAAACATGCCAGAAATCGAGTGTCAAGAATATACTCTTGCTGAAGCATCAAGAGGGATTCACCGGAAGTTGGCCCTTCCGGATGTTCAATCCATGATGTAAAAAAATGGAAACATTGCTAGAGGCGTTATTCACAACTGCTAACCCCGGTTCTTCACCACGATTGGTTGCAATCAGTAAGGTCGTCAATGCGAAGGGGGCGTGCGGAGTGGGATAATCCCTTGGTGGATACCGGAACGTCCCATCGCCCTTCCCAAATAACAACGAAATACTGCCAGATTGAATATTGGCAACGGCCACATCCGGAATTTTGTCCCCATCAAAATCCTGAGCTACGCCAAAATTGGGACCGGCATCCCCGCCCGATTCCTTTCCCACCTGAAAAGTCCCGTCTCCGTTTCCTAAAAACACGGTAATCGTGTTCATTTCACCATTAATCACGAGAAGGTCCAGGAACCGATCGGAATTGAAATCCGCAAAGGAGACCCCCAAGGGCCGCTTACCAGTTCGATAGTCGGTTGGAGCTTGGAAAGTGCCATCCCCCAAACCCAGCCAGATCGACACAGCATGACTCATCGGCCCTCCATTGGTCACTGCCAAATCCAAATGTTTATCTCCATTCAAATCCTCGGTAGCCACGGAAGTGGGCGTGTCTCCATATTCATATAACGGCCCCAACCGAAACTTTCCGCTGCCCATTCCCAACAATATTTGAATTTTGTCGTTGCGAAGTGCCACCGCTAAATCCGGAAGGAAATCTTCATTAAAATCACCCGTGGCAATACTTACCGGAGTTCGATGAACAAGGTATTGCGCTCCACGCAAAAATGTGCCATTTCCTTGTCCCAAAAACACGAGTGCATGATTATCCCCGGAGCATGCCACGACGAGATCCGGCACCTTATCAAGATTAAAATCATCGACAGCTACATTCCTCGGCTCCAGGCAGGCGGAAATAACCTTTTGGTCTTGAAAACTTCCGTCCCCGTTGCCCAAAAGCAGGGATAGGGAATTATCCTGAATATTGCTGGTAATCAAGTCTGTAAATCCATCACCATTAAAATCACTTGCACGAATTGATGTAGGGTTTTTCCCGACTTGAATGTCCCGGTAGTGATAAATCATATCAGGGGGATGGTAATCTTCCCCCGAAGGACAACCAACTAAAAACATCAGGCCCAAAAGGCCCAGAGAAATGACATTTTTAGCCCACAAGGATTGACCGAAATTCAATGCTGCTTGCCTTTCTCCAGATTATGCGGGTCGAGAGGGTGACTTTACAGTTGCAGGAAAGATCCTGATCGGCGCCCCGAGTATACGGATTTCCCCAAATGATGTAAAACTGGGGAGGAGGGGGAGAAATATCTTTTTTCTATCTAAAAATCGGACAGTGCCAAATATTTTCGGGCATGGGTATTAAGGGTATTACAGACCGCCTACTGGATGACACCACTTACTTTATGTTATAAAAATTCTTTCCATTTGTCTGTTTGTAAGGAGGAAATCATGGCTGAGGAAAAGCAGAAGATTGATTTGAGCATGTATGGGGTTGCAGAAATTATAAAATGGTGCATTACCCGAAACAACGGACGTATTCCGGGGACCGATACCGCAGCCTTCAAAACGCTACAGGCTGCCTTGGCGGAGAAGCCGGCCACAGGGGATTATTTTACGCTGGATCAATTTTGGAAAACACGGAGAGTCTTCGAATTTACACAAGACGAGGTAGCCACAATTGACCGATGCCTTTATGATATCCCTAATTTTGATGGCGCTCAGCTACCACAGATTCGATACAAATTTTGGCCGGCGACTGTCTGTCAAAGTTAGATGGTATGAGGGGGACTAGCCCCAATAATTGAGAGGGTTCACGCAAATTTATTGGGGATTCAAACATGAGGAATAAACCAATCGGGAATCTACCCGCTAAAGGAACCTATGGAGAGATGGCTCACGCCATTAACTCTGCAAATCCCATGTTTCCACGTAAACGTGATGCCTTGTGAATACCTAGACAGCAAGAATTCCATCCGATGAATATCCCACAGCCGCTACCCGCTGGTTGCCCCTAAAACCCGTCTCCCCCGCCCCACCATATTTTGAAAAATAATAACTTCGAGAACTCGAAGCGAAGGGGACGGCTTACCCTTCACCCTGAAGTAAATCTAGGGGCGAGAAATCATCAGTCAATATTTCGCCAGGAGCCAGCGCAACAGGCTCCTGTGACATGAAAAACGCAAATCCTTCTGGCGGGAAACGACCTCGATTCATTTGACGGGCCAGATCATCTAAAAAGTGGGAATCCCGCATAGCGTGCACAGGTTTTCCACCAAAAAAAATGAGATTCACGGACCCTTTTTTGGTGTCTAACCATTCAGGACCGGGGACCCCGTATGTCACCACTTGAGGAAACGCAAGTTGCATTGTGGTCAACACCGCTTGTGCCCGACGAATATTCGCCGGCGCATCTGATGAAGCCAGATTAACAGCCACCACGCCTTCAGGGTTTACATGCCTTCGTAATTCATCAAAAAATTCCTGCGTCGTGACATGGAATGGAATAAGGTGCCTGGCAAAAACATCAACCCACACCACGTCATATTGAAAAGGATTGTTTCGTAAAAATGTGCGAGCATCCTGCACATAGACATGATGGTTGAGCGGAGGAGTATAACCAAAATACTGTTCAGCGGCCTGGACGACAGACGGATCCATTTCGACGACATCTAATTCCAAATCCGGCCAGTTTTCCCCCAGCCACTTCGCCAACGATCCTCCGCCATGGCCTAAAATCAACCCTCGCTTGGGATTTTTCACAAGTGGCAAAACACCCATCATGACTTGGCTATAGGGCAACGCAAGAGATGTGGGCGCCGATTTCCACATCACCGCGTGGAAGGTATTATCTAAAATGAGATACCGAAATAAATCATTTTCACTCACCCTGACCTGTTGGTACGGACTATCTTCCTGATAGATGGCCGGTGGCAAAATAATGACCGGATGAAAACCCATCCAGGTCATCCCGCCCACGCCCGCCAGGAGCATGACCTGTAGCCCCGCCTGCAGACTTCCAACTCTCAGCGTCCACCATAAACCAAGACATATTTGGACCACGCCCAGCACAGCGACCAATGTGGTGCTACCCAGCCAGGTTAAGAGATAAAAGGACGTCCCCCATGTTCCAATAAGACTCCCAATCGTTGAAACGGCAATTAGGCCACCGGTATGGCGTCCTAGGTGGCCAATATCCCCGATAGCCAAACGCAAAAGAGCCGGAAGAACACCACTCAACCCAAATGCTGGAACCGCTAACAGCACGCTGGCCGCGAAACATGGTCCCCAGCGAGGGTCTTGGATCCATTGGGCCACTCGAAAGACGACAGGCTGGCCTGCCCATGCCAATAATAGTGTCCAAGCCCCGGACAACAATAACAAGGCAGCCAACACCCTCTGCGGAGCGTATCGATCAGCCAGCCAGCCTCCAGCGGCATACCCACTGCTCATGGCAGCCAGAATTACCCCGATCAGCGCCCCCCAGACGAATAATGAACTCCCGAAAACCGGGGCGAGAAGTCGGCTTCCTAATATTTCCAGCGCCATCACGACCGCACCGGTCGAAAACGCGGTCGCAAAACACCACCATCGTGGCAAACTGGATTGAGTCAACAAAGATCTTGTCATAGGATGAAGAACCGCATGGACAAAAGGGAAGTGATGCTAAAGCATGATTCAGAGGGTGTCAATTCAGGACAAAGCAAAGGCGCACCCCTCCAGAATATTGCATGAGACCGGCGTTCCCTATTGAACAAGATAATCGTCCCCCTGACATCTGGCAGATGAAACGACCGATCCATTTCCGGTAACATTCCTAGTCGGATGGCCCAATCAGCTCCACCTCCACCAGTCCCGTCATCTCCTCAGGGAGAGACCCATCGCATCAGCCGTGCAGCCGGGCTGATCGGCGGAGCCACTTTCTGCAGTCGAATTCTTGGATTTATTCGAGATATCACGCTCGCCAATTTATTCGGCGCCAACGCTTCAGCAGACGCCTTTTACATCGCCTATCGAATTCCCAATCTGTTACGAGAATTATTTGCGGAAGGGTCCATGTCTTCCGCCTTTATTCCGGTTTTCACCGAATATCATTCGACCCGCTCCAAGCAGGAAACCTGGGAGCTAGCCAGCGCAGCATTCACCACCCTCCTGACGCTCGTGACCTTTGTCACCTTAATAGGTATCGTGGCCGCTCCAAGCCTGGTTTGGTTTCTAGCACCCGGCCTCCATGGACAGGCGAATCAACTCGCGACAACCACACTCCTCACGCAAATCATGTTTCCTTATTTGCTCTTCGTGAGTCTTGCGGCCCTGGCCATGGGAATACTCAATTCACTCCATTCATTCGCCGTTCCTGCCTTGGCTCCTGTCTTTTTCAATCTGTGTGTCATTTTCTTTGCAGTGGCCATTTCCCCGTTATTTGACCAGGCGATTCTTGCTGTGGCCATTGGCATTGTAGTGGGAGGGCTCGCTCAATTCCTGATGCAATTACCCAACTTACACAAACATAATTTCCCATTGTCCTGGAACTTTCATCCGGGCCATCCCGGAGTTAAACGAATGGGCATTCTGCTCATTCCTTCCTTGCTGGGATTAGCCGTGACCCAAATCAATCTCACCATTAGCACGATTTTAGCTTCGTATTTCCAAGGTGGCCCCACGTATCTGTTTTATGGGATGCGCCTCATTCAATTCCCATTAGGGATATTTGGTGTGGCAATGGCCACAGCCATTTTACCAACCTTATCCGGCCAGGCAGCTCGGGGAGCCATTCATGAACTACGGGACACAGTAAATTTTGGTCTACGCATGGTGCTTTTTATCATCCTTCCATCAATGGTGGGGCTGATGCTGTTACGCATACCCATTATTCATGTGTTCTTTGAGCATGGCGCCTTTTCGGCCATGGACACGGTTGGAACCGCATCGGCGCTTCTCGGATTTTCAATTGGATTGTGGGCATTCGCCAGCTATCGAATTCTGGCAACCGCATTTTATTCCCTTCAAGATACAAAGACCCCTGCCATTGTGGCAGTGATTTCGGTTGCCCTGAACATTGGACTCTCATTATGGCTGATGCAGTGGCTTCAACACACAGGACTGGCACTGGCAGCAGCATTAGCCGCGATAGGGAACACCCTCATATTACTCACCATTTTAGGGAATCGCCTTCAGGGGTTACTGTGGAAGAAACTTGGAATGTCGCTTGTTCGTACAGGGATAGCCCTTCTCCCCCTGATCGCCACTTCCCACTGGATTGCAGCATTCCCGATATGGAATGTCACCGGACAGAGTCTGGAAAAAATTGCGTGGCTGACTCTGGCTCTTGGTGCAAGCACGTTGGGATATTTTACCGTGCACCACCTATTTAAGTCTGAGGAGCTTACGCACCTGAAGCTGATGTTGCAACGAAAAATACGCAAGTCTTCTTCCGCCACATAGGCATTCAGGCTAACAGGCATGGCTTTTTCATGTGCGATATCACGAGAGGTTTTATGATTGCGGTCATTCAACGCGTGAGACAAGCTTCAGTCACGGTAGAGAACCAAGTCATCGCCCGCATCAACCAGGGCCTCGTCATTCTGCTGGGAGTAGCCCAAGGCGATACCGGTCAAGACGTGGCCTTCATCGTAGAAAAAATCACTCGACTACGAATTTTTCCAGACACACAAGGGAAAATGACTGCTTCGCTTCAGGACATCAATGGCGAACTTCTGCTGATCTCTCAATTCACCTTACTAGCCAACACGGAAAAAGGCCGGCGCCCAAGTTTTGAATTAGCCGCACCGCCGGAAGAAGCACGCGAGCGATATCAGGATGCGCTTGAACAGTTCCAATCCCTCGGCCTTTCTGTACAAACAGGCATATTTGGCGCGACAATGGTTGTAAGTTTAGAGAATGATGGCCCGGTCACCCTCATCCTGGACAGCAGGGTCAGGAAAGGAGTAAATAAGGTTAAGAACCTTCTTCCACAGGCCGATAGACACACATAGAACCCGATAGGCCCTATTCAGGGGACCTTACGGTGGAAAGAGAGGTAAGGGCATTGATGACACAAATCCCTGAACAACATCCTCTGAGACAATTATTTGGCAGGTTGACGGAACGAAATTTTTCCGAAACATTGGGATGGCCGGATTTTCAAGTGACAGAATATGTTTCAAACCTGCTCCTCGAATTCATTCATATTGACCAACTCTCCCGCATTAAAAATCATGAAGGTGAGCCCGTCGAGACCGTAGTGGAACTGTTGTACGAGGCCGAATCCCATGGACAACAATCTTCTGCCGAAAAGGAGCGAGACATTCATCGTCACATTGGGGACCTGACCTTGTTCCTTGCCGGGCTCTTCCCTGAATATTGCAACCGGATAAAATGCTCCGGACTCATTCACCACAAAGATTTTTTGGTGGACTACGTAAAAGCGGGAAAACGCTCTTACAGCATTGTCGCCACTCATGAAGACCCTGAGGGGAAAAATCCACCCGCGCTATTTCAAACACTCTCAACGAATTTTGAACTCTGTGTCGCGGGACTTGGTTTCGTTCGGTTGGATCTGAACCGCATTCAGGATTCACCGGCAAACCACGGCCAACGCATGTTGTTTCATTAAACACAACTTATCCAGGGCATCACTGCATTCTTTCACACACCTGGAGGCAATCATCGGCCTATCAACATGCCCCCATCAGGGCTGCTCTCATCTATCCATTTAATCGATTCTCAAAACAATCGATTCTCAAAAATCCAACAAGACCCCCAAATCTCCATTAAGGTGGCAAACCAAGCCAGTGCACCAGAAACCCAATTTTCGCATGTTTATCAAAGTTTCTCTGCCGGGTTCCGAAAAGGCCATTAGCGATAGGGCTTACGAATCAAAAGGATAGGGGGCGAACTTTTCCCTGATACCACTTCAGATGGAAAAAAAAATGCCGAAATGTCTTTAGTCAGAGAACAGCACGAACCATTCTCATTCGTAATGCACACAGCCAATGAGGATTTTATTCTCCTACGGTGCAGAGCTTTCCAGAAGACTTGGGACGATTGTTTGACAGAGACAATTTATGACCCCAGAGCTTGAAAGAAAACTTCAGGACTGCCCTAGTCTCCCCAGTCCGGCAAGCATCGCCGTGCAAATCATCAACTTAGCCAACGAACCGGAAATCGACATCCCGCGTTTCATCCGCATTTTGAGCTGTGATCCAGCGCTTGCCAGCAAAATACTCCGAATCGCCAATTCTCCCCTTTACGCCTATTCCAAAAAGATTGAAAACCTCCATCAAGCCCTCATGGTCCTTGGGCTTAACGCCACCATTTCCCTATCCCTGTCCTTTTCATTAATGAAATCGCTTCGAACCAGTCCCGCCTCTTCCTTAAACTATACGCTCTATTGGAAACGTGCACTTCTGGCTGGAACAGCCTGCCGGGTTCTTGGAAAGACCTGTCAATTCATCGAAATTGAGGAATTGTATCTTTCAAGTCTGATGCAAGACCTGGGAATGCTCGCGCTCGATCAGGTATTCCCGGATCTTTACACTCCCCCGGAACTGGATCAAACCTGCCATTCCGGTATCATCGCTCATGAGCACCAATGTCTTGGAGTGAATCATGCCGCTGTCGGAAGTTGGCTTCTGACTCAGTGGAATTTTCCGGACCGGCTCCGGTTGGCTGTGGCAGGAAGTGATGACCCCTCTCGCATTCCCCTTCAAGATGAACGCGCAAAATTTGTCTATTGTGTATCGTTGTCAGGAAAAATTGCGGAAATTTTTTTACGCGAGTCTCATGGGGATTATCTACAGACGATCAAGGATGACGCCCGTGCTTGGCTGAATCTCAGTCCAGAAACGCTCATGGTTATACTGGAAACCACACAAGAGCATCTCCCTGAGACAGAGAAAATTTTTCAGACCGATTTACAACCGTGGACCGACCCCCAAGCCCTTTTAGACAAAGCAAGGGAATCACTGCTCATCCGAAGCCTTCAGACATCCAAGGAAGTCCAGGAACTCCAAATCACCAATGCCGCCATGGAAGCCCAGTTCCACAATTTGGAAGAAACTCAACGACTGGACCCGCTCACCGGCGCCTTGGCAAGAGCTTCCCTGGAAAAACACCTAGAATCCTCTTTTGAGCAAGCTCTTGCGAAAGAAGAATGCTTGACCTTGGTATTCGGAGACCTCGATAAATTTAAATCGGTCAATGATACCTATGGTCATCAGGCGGGGGATGGGGTTCTTCAATCCACCGCAAACCTTCTGCAATCCAAGGTTCGCACCACGGATTTGGTCGGACGGTATGGAGGAGAAGAATTTGTGCTTATTCTCCCGAAAACCTCTTCAAGCACCGCGATCATTGTATGCGAGAGAATCCTCACCGCATTTAGAAACACTCGTCATGCTCTAACCGAAAACCAACGCATTACTGTCACCATTTCCCTGGGAATTGCGACGCACACCCCGAAGCACCCTTATTCCACCGTCACTGAGTTGCTGCGTGCCGCAGATGAAGCCGTATATTTCTCGAAAACCCATGGTGGCAACCGCCACACCTCCTATGAGAAGATACAGAAAGAACAATCGGTTTAACCTGAGAAGAAACCACGACTCGTCGACACCGCATTCATCTTTGTAATCCGGTCGCCCTTTGCCCAAGCCGACACTTTTCCCGGCCCCAAGAGTCCTGATCCATGGTGGTGCAGGATCTCGACCACCAACCCGCAGTCAGTCATTATGTCTGACCGAGGCACTCGTGATGGGATATGAATGCCTTAAGGCAGGGCATTTACCATTAGAGGCCGTAGAAAGCATGATCCGCTACCTGGAACAATCTGGCTTATTTAATGCCGGGCGAGGGTCGCTTCCACAACTCGACGGGATTCAACG
>DOFS01000356.1:0-19827 GCA_003523945.1 Nitrospiraceae bacterium
GTATGGGTGTATGTCAAAAGGCACTATTATTTTGAATGTCACAATTATTGGCCCATGGAGATTGCCTATGGACGCTGGGCCTGGAGGCAGACGTTTAATAACGTCAAAGGCAAAAAGGCCGGCTGGTGCTACCAAGACGGGAATATGGAAATTTTGGCGCCCATTATTTTTTGTGGTTAAGCTTTCCGCATTTTGGCGTTGAGCTTAAATTTCTGTCGGTTGCCCATGGGGGGAGGTTCAAGGATTTTTGTCACGTAGCCTGTAAATTGGATAGAACTTCTCTCATGGCTCGTCTTCCTGGACTGCATTTGCCTCATGTGCTCTGTTATTTCTTCAGGGGTAACGATTGAAAAATATTTCTGAATTTAGGCCATGAAGCTCTACTTATTCCCCGAGAGCGTAGGCACGTTGAATGATGGATATATCTGTGGAAGAGGTTGCAAGGGGATGGACGGGAATTGGGATTTAGAAGGTGAGTCGTTTTTCTATCCCGAGTTCAATGTGAGGTAATAGATTGGCGATCGTTTGGCCTGCATCCCCTTTTCCATACAGGGAGTCTGGTGGGTAATTTCCTGCGGCCATCTGTTTTTCGATGGCTATTATAATGTCTTTGCGGGCGTAATCGGCGTCTACGACATTGTGCCCTCGATCTCTTCCCGTCTGGCGACTGCCGATGTTGACCACCGGTGTACCGAGAAATGCGCATTCCCGTATGCCCACGCTGGAGTTTCCAATCAGACAGGTGCTGTGATGTAAGACTTGAATGAAGTCGTCGGGAGGCATGTTTTTAAAAAAGTGAATATGGGGGAGGGTGTGATGTTCGCGAAATGCTCTTATGCCGGTTGATGTGCCATCAGAGCCTGCATCGACGTTCGGCCAAAACCACAAGGTTGGCATATCGATCTGCTTGATGGCATGGAGGGTTTCTTCGATATGACGGCGGGCTTGTGAATATTCAGTCGTCACGGGATGTTGCATGACGACAAGATATTGCTGGGAAATACCAAAACGAGGGCCAACCCCACCGTATTTTTCAAAAATGGTATCTAGGGTCAAGGTGGGATTTTCTATGGCTCGTTTGGCTAAATCGATGGAAGGACATCCGGTGACAAAGACTCGATTGGGATGTTCCCCCATGCGGATGACGCGTTCTGCTGCTTTTTGAGTCGACACCAAATGAATGTCCGCTAATTTGGTGACTGCATGGCGTACCTTTTCGTCAATGGATCCAGTAATTTCCCCACCTTGGACGTGGACCAACGGGATATTCATATAGGCTGCGCAGACCGCGGTGGCCATGGTTTCAAATCGATCCGCAATCGTGATGACCATATCAGGGCGCAAATCACTGAACACGGTCGCGAGTTCGGCCAGGCCCAGTCCTGTGGATTTGGCCGAAGTGACGGGGTTCTCACCCTCCAAAATCATATACACCCGCCTGTCAATGTGGAATCCTTCTTCTTCAATGACCTGTTCGGCTCGTCCATATCGCTCGAGCAGGGCTGACGCGGCCACCACGATTTGTAATTCGAGATCGGAGTGCTGCTTGATGGCTTCCAAGGCCGACCGTATCCTGGAATAACTTGGCCTGGCAGTAATCACCACGCAGACTTTTCGTTTCATGGCTGCACCGGTTCCAGGTCTTCGAGTGCAATAGGTTGGTCCTGCTGGAGGGAACGTCGAAGGCGTTGCCCAAGCACTTCCGGCATGCGCTGTGGTGATACTCCCGTGCCGGGTTTTTTGAAGGCCAAATGCTTTTCTTCTAATACGGTGCCTTGAGCAAGGTTTTGCTTTGCCACGATACTTTTCATGAATATGTCTCGTAACGGAGCAATTTCCTCTGGAACGACGGCTTTATTCACAGGATTTTGTTGAATGTGCTCAATCATCCGTATGCCACGAACCAGCTCGCGAAGCTCCGACGTGGTGACGGAGGAGGGGATGTCCGGCCCGAACATTTCTCGACTCAGGGTCACATGAATTTCTAACACATCGAGACCAATTGCTGCTGCGGCCAATCCGGGAAAAATTGTTCCGGAATGGTCTGATAACCCGACGGCGCAGTGGTACCGGTTTCGAAAATCAGTAAGGACATTCAGGCCAATATATTCCGGAGGGCAGGGGTACATGGACGTGCATTGGAGAATGGCCATGGGATTGGGAAATGAGCGAAGATAGGCCACCGTTCGATCGATTTCCTCAATGGGACTCAGGCCAGTCGACAGGAGTATTGGTAATCCGGATGTGGCCATTCCCTCCAATAACGGGGTGTTGGTGACTTCTCCTGATGGTACCTTCCATGCGCTGACCCCGACTTGGGTAAGGAGATCAATGGCTTCGAGCGAAAAGGGGGAACTGAGGAAATGTAAACCCTGCTGTGCGGCATGGTCTTTGAGGCCCTTCCATTGGACGGGAGAAAATTCCATGCGTCGCCAATAGTCAAAGCGTGTGGCATCCTGCAAGCTGAATTGTTTTCGCCAGGGTTCATGTGGTGTGCTTTCGGCAGCAGCGATATGGGTTTGAAATTTGACGGCATCTGCCCCGGCTTCTGCTATGGCATCAATAAAGGCATGGGCTAGTCCCAGACTTCCATCATGATTTTGGCCAACTTCCGCAATGATGGTGCAGGGTGCGCCCGGTTGGTTGGTGTCGAGCCAGGTGTGTGACATAGCAAGAAAAAATTATCAAGAGAATGGTGTAAAGGCCACATGGCCATAGTGGTCATTCATGAATAGAGGTGCCCGGCGATACGCCATCATGCAATTAGGTTAAGATCGGGTTGAGAGTTGATTGATGCAACAGATTGGCAAAGGCCAATTCGATGGGATCATCGATATTGACGAGAGGACGATCAATAATCACCCCCACGCAATCTTCTTCAATGATCGAACCTTTCTCAAGCAGGGTTGATCGTGTGACCGCATAACAGAGTCCGTTGCGATAATAATAAGAGGGAATCGTTTGTCGGGCGGTATGGTTGGCGCCCGCCTGATCGAAATACTGAAGGACCCCCTCCTTGTTCAAGGTTAAAATCTTTTGCGGCGTAAAATGGCCTGGCACCCGGCTGACCGTGGCGGCTGCATGATGCTTGCCCTCCACCAGCGCTCGAACGGTCTGTTCCACTTCTTCCGGCGTTCGTAACGGTGTGGTGGGTTGGAGCCAGATCGAAAGATCAAATCGACAGTGGTAATAGTCTTCACACGTGAACCAGGCGTGACGCCATGTCTCTGCGGCCGAGGTGAGATCTTGGGCCAATTCCGAAGGGCGAACAAACGGAGCTTCTAACCCGTATCGCTTCCCTTCCTCGAGCATTTCAGCGTCATCTGTTGAAATAATTGCATGGTCAATCCAGGGAAGAGCTGTCGCAACTTTCGCCGCATGTCCAATCAAGGAGAGTCCGCCAACGTGAGAAAGGTTTTTACGTGGGATGCCCTGGCTTCCACCCCGCGCCGGTACCACGGCCAAGATTTTTAGAGATTCCCACGTCATGACGCTAGTCTCATTGCATTTACCATTCCGGAGAATTACGCGAGAAATTTGTCTTTTAAGGTTTGAAAGGTTTGGCAGATATGGACGAGTTGTTTCTCCGTATGGGCTGCGCTGACACTGCATCGAAGGAGACATTCCCCGTTTGGAGTGGCAGGAGGAATCATGAGGTTGACGTAAATGCCATTTTCTAGGAGTTGTTGCCACATGGCCAGAGCCAATTCTTTGTTGGGGATCATGGCGGCAATAATAGGGCCGACTTCTGCCCCAAGAGTATATCCACTCTTTTTTAATCCTTCGTACAAGTGATGTGAATTGTTCCAGAGCTGTCGACGGAGTTCCGGCTGGGACTGGATGATTCGAATTGTCGCTCGCGTCGATGCCACAACCGATGGACAGGGAGAAGCGGTAAAAATATAGGGCCGACTGGCGTAACGGATTAACTCGAATTCGGGATGAAAGCTTATGCCGAAGCCTCCCGTCGAGCCTAAGCTTTTGCTGAATGTCCCGACGATACAATCGACGTCCTGCTCGACGCCTGTTTCTTCGGCTAAGCCACGCCCATGTGGTCCGAGTACGCCCAACGAATGCGCTTCGTCAACAATCAGGGTGGCCCCATATTTTTTCTTTACTTCGACGATTTCGGCCAACGGGGCCCGATCTCCCAGCATGCTATAAATGCCTTCAACGATAATTAAGGTCCGATGACTTCGGTCACCCAATCGACGAAGTCGCTTTTCCAGATCTGCCACGTCGTTATGCTTAAACCGGATGATGTCTGCGCCTCCCAACCGGCATCCGTCATAAATGCTGGCATGGGAGTCCCCATCCATTAATATCGTATCTCCTGGGCCTGCAAGAGCAGAAAGCACTCCAAGATTGGCCTGGTAGCCCGTGGAAAAGACAATGGCATAGGGCGCTCCGTAGAAATCTGCAATGGCTTTTTCAAGCTCCCTGTGGCTTGCAAAAGATCCATTCGCCATCCTCGAGCCCGTAGTGCCGGTTCCTTCCTGGGCAAGAGCCTGTTGCCCAGCCAGAATGGAGTCGGGATGAAAGGTCAATCCTAAGTAGTTGTTGGTGCCAACCAGGATGGTCGTTTGGCCATTAATGATCGCCTCTGTCGGAGAAATGATCTTTTCGACGGTGAGGTGAAAGGGGTTTACTCCACTTTTTAGTAACTCATTTCGGGCTTCTTGGATAGGAAGGAATTTATCAAATAGCGACATTGTTACCCTTTCAACAGCTTCTCAATCTCTTCGCCAAGGTCCTTGACGGTTCGGATATTGGGAAGATTGTTCAGAGGGATGGAAATATCAAAGTGATCTTCAATTTTTAAAAGGACTTGCATGACTTGTAAGGAATCCAGACCCAGTTCGGCAACCAGCTCGGTTGATTCTTTTAAACGAAAGCCCTCTTTGGCAAAAGGTTTAAGGGTGTCGAACAGTTGGGGAAGGATTTCGGAATAACTCATCATAAAATTAACCTTCGTGATGGGGGAAGAGAACAAACCCATACTACTCCCTTTGGGATGGCATGAGCCTATCCGATGCGAACAATCCACGCAAGCCTTCTTGGAGGGTTATTTGAGGCGTCCAGCCGAGCGCCTGGGTTACGTGAGCATTGTCACAGACCCAATTGGGGTGGAGGAGTTCAGCAACCTTCCCGCAGGTGAAAAGAGGAGTATATCCGAGGAGGCGGGATAATATTTCATTACTTTTACCACCGAATTTTAACAGGCTTGGTGGAATACGCAAGCACAGCCGAAGGTGAGGGTTGGAAAGACGAAAGACATCTTTCCAGGAATATCCGCCAGGAAAACCATCATCAATCTCAAAGGTCTGAGAGGGTGGGTCTCCGTTTTTTATCCAATGCAGAATAGCGTTGGCGAGATCATCGACATGAATCAGGGAAAATTTGGCATGGGAGGGACCTAGTTGAATCCCGATCCCTTTGCGTAACATGGTAAAAAGGGGGAGCAGCGCACGGTCTTGCGGTCCATAGACCGCAGGTGGGCGAAAAATACTCCACCTCAGAGCCTCCGCCTTACGGGTTAAAACTAATTCACCTTCACATTTACTCCAGGCATAGGGCGAGAGTGAAGGCTCACGAGCGGCAAGAGAGGAGAGAAGAACAAACCGCGGAAGAGAGGATTGGGCGAGACAGGCTTGAATCATATTTGAGACTCCCATCACATTGGTTGGAAAGAAGTCCTCTCGACTAACCCCGCGAATGGCACCTGCACAGTGAATGACACCAACCGAGTCTTTGACAAGGGGTAAAAGGCTGATAGGGTTTTCCAGTTGGCCTTGGACCGGTTCGATTCCGAGGTTTTCGAGCTTTTGCGCTTGGCGTGAAGAGCGAGCCAAGCCGCGCACATGCCATCCGGCCTTCTTTAGATGTTGGGCGATGACTCCCCCAATGAAACCGGAAGCCCCTGTTAGGGCAACGGTAGTACCCATAGACCGTGGAGGAGGTGTGAGGAAAGGTAGCCCGGTCTTAAGCAGACCTGGCTATGGTGGACAACATTGGAGTGACCTCTTCCCACTGAATACGAGTGAGGAAGTCCGCTTTGGCACGAGATCGAGATAGTTTTCCAGATGACGTACGCGGGAGTGTCCTTGGGGGAATGAGTTCAATATAGCAGGGAATTGCTAACTCCTTGTGAACTAAGGCTCGTAGGCGCTGAACCAGGTCTTCTCGTTTTTGAGTGTCCATTTCGCGACATTGAACAACCATAATAGCGATTTCATGGCCGTCTGGAGAAGAAACGGAAAAAGCAGATGAATCGCCAGGTCGGACTTCCGCCTGTTGCTCTGCCATGAATTCTAAGTCTTGAGGCCAGATATTTCGTCCATTAATGATAATCATATCTTTGGACCGGCCTATAATTACGAGACTGTTTTTAACCCAGTAGCCGATGTCACCCGTATTAAGCCAGCCATCTGCAGAAAGGACCTCTTCGGTCATGATCGGATCATTGAAATATCCGGTCATGGTGCTTGCACCACGAACAAAAATTACTCCACTTTCTCGCTCCCCAACGACGTCTCCGCTCATATTTCGTATTTGTACTTCATATCCAGGAAGAGGAACTCCACAATTCACAAATTTGCTGCATCGAGCCTGGTCGTCTTCAGTCGAGAATGGGACAAAAGGCAAGGCTAGTCTGTTATTGGAAAGCTGATCTCCGTCAACCCTGTCTACTTCGAGGCCTTTGTTCAAGGGAGCAAAGCTAATGGCCAAAGAGCATTCTGCCATCCCATAGCAGGCCAGAAATGCTTCAGGTTTAAACCCACTGGATTTCAGCGTTTTGGCAAAGCGGGAGAGGCTATCGGCACGAATCGTTTCGGCTCCAGCACCGGCGATTCGCCAGGCGCTGAGATCATACTGTTCATTGAAATCTTCCCCAAGCCTTCGCACGCAAAGCTCGTATCCAAAAGAAGGACTGAAAGAAATTGTCGCCCGACTCTTGGTCATTAAATTAAGCCACTGACGCGGGCGCATGGCAAAATCGCGTGTGCTCAAATAATCAACGGAAAGCTGTGAAGCGATTGGACCAAGAACGAATCCAACCAGCCCCATATCATGGTAAAAGGGAAGCCAGGATACGCAACGGTCACCAGGCTGAACTTGTAAGCCATGGTGAATGATTCCGGATAGATTGGTCATCACGGCCGATTGGGTGACTTCGACACCTCTGGGCCAACGTGTGCTGCCGGAGGTGTATTGAATATAGGCTAATTCTTGTGGCTGCAGTGGGCTGAGCGGAACACGAGTTTCTTCCAAAGAAGCGAATGTTTCCGGACCTCCAATGAGGGTCAGATCCAGCCCGGTAGCAGCTTCCTCTAAAAATGGCAAAAAGCCTTCAGGTGCCATGGCAATAGAGGCTTCGCAGTTCTGGATCAGTCGTCTAAGTTGGGTGACATATGCCTGATGCCCGCCTAAATGCAAGGAAATAGGAAGAGGAACAGGAATCAGTCCGGCATACTGACAGGCGAAAAAGAATCGAATGAAATCTGGGGTGGTGTCAGCAATTAAAGCCACCCTGGAGCCACGTGGTAGCTCTAACCCGTTCAGTCTTCTGGCGAGATTCTGAGCCTGTTGTTGCAAGCTGGCATACGTCAGGACGTGGGTGAGTTTTCCTCGCCCTGAATAGAAATTACAGCCGGTTTCTCCAGACGCCGCATAATCAAGGGCCTCTGAAAGTGTGGAGAAATTCCCATGTTTTAACTTGAGTTGGTGTTGCGTTGGTGTGGGGTTCATTCTATCTCAACGATTAAAGGCAATATTGTTCCAAGTAAGTTGCTGAAGAGCATTTAGTTAATTAAGCAATTGTAATGCCACGAAAATTTTTCGCCTAATGACTAAGAACGAAGGAAAAGCGAAAGCATATTTTTCTATTTCATTTAATTTGTAGCAAAAAAACCGCAAATTGAGTCTATTTTGCAACAGTTGACATTTGTTAATTTAAGTAAATTTATTTAGGTTTCTGTATTTGAATCCAGTGTTTTTTCAGGTGACCTAAAATTTCCTGATAGACCTCTTCTGATATGTCATTGGGATTCTTCAAGAGAGGTGGCCCAGGCCATCCATGGTCAAAAAATTGCTGTTGAGAAAATGCTTGAGCCGTGTCATACCGGGGAATAACGTGAAAATGAACCTCTGGGTCAACCATCATCAACATAAGATAATTTATTTTGCTATACCTAAATGTGCGTGAGAGGCTGGTCTCAATCTCCCGTATGATCTCTGGTAGTTCTTGAAATGCATCGGCACTAATTTGGGAAAATGCTGTTGCCTCTTCCCGACAAATCAATACACTTGAGCCAAGTGTCACCTGTTGAGGGCGCAAGAGCACAACCCATTGGGAAAATTCTTTGAGGCAGGTGTGGGGATACCCAAATTTTTTCATCGTGGTATTCATGAGCAGGCCCTTATACCCAAAGGGCCCTTCTTGTGTCTATGAGGCAATGGAGCCCCTCTGGTTTCTCATAGGCCTATGTTTGGCAACCCGAACGACAGGTAGACATGTATCACGGGTTTTGTGCCAGAACCTGGTTCCAACATTATCATGTGGCAACGTTAAGCATTGACCCCCTAAAGGGTTGAAGCAGGGTTTTGTGCTTTGGTGAGGGAAGCCATGCGTTTCTAAATGATCGTTCCGGCTTTTCGATTGGAGATAACGGTTTTCAGTTGTCTATTCTTGTGGCTTCTTCCGAAGGTTTCTATAATTGCTACAGGAGTTAATCTTGATGATTCAGGTGTGGGGTGGATTGAGGGCAACAGGCAAATGAGGAAAGGGATGGAGGTTCCAGGGTGTTAACCAGTCAATGGTATCGTGAAAAGTATTTTCTTGATCGCATGACCTTTCGCGATCTGATGTGGGCGTACGTCTTGTATCCGAGTATTCAGGTGTACGGGGTGTTACTAGCCTCTAGTATCGTCGTTGCCATCCTCCTTTTCCCCTATTTCCCTGTTTCTCCGTTTCGCGCGGCAGGAAGTATTGTCTTGACTCTGGTGGCTTACCCCTTCGTGGAATATGCTGTTCATCGATTCATTCTGCACGGGCGATACTTGTATCGGTCGCCATGGACGGCAGCCTTGTGGAAACGGATCCACTATGATCACCATCAAGATCCCAATGATTTGCGTGTGCTATTTGGAGCAGGCTCAACCACTCTGCCTACAATTGTTGTGGCCACCTTCCCTATTGGGATGAGTGTTGGAGGCTGGGTAGGGGCGGCCCTTTCTTTTGCGACAGGATTGGCGTGTTTTATGGTCTATGAACTCTGTCATTGCATGCAGCATCTGCGCGTGAATCCCAAGATCAAGTTTTTACGGCGGATCAAGCGACATCATTTACTGCATCATTTTCATAATGAACAAGGAAACTTTGGGATCACGAGTCTGTTTTGTGACCGGATTTTCGGTAGTGAGTATGGGAGTGCTGAGGATGTCCCCCTCAGTCGAACTGTTTCCAACCTAGGCTATGCCGATGAGGAGCGATCCCATTATCCCTGGGTGGCCCAACTGTCCGAACAGAAGCCATAGGAGACGCATGGCCATCGAGAATTGGGACCATCACGACGCCTTACGAGTCCGCACTCCCCGCACTCGAGTGGTGTGCCAAGATAGCTGGGGAAAGGCGTTTTGATTCGTGTTGAACCGGTCACCGACCGCGCCGCCCTCAAAGAATTCATTCGCCTTCCCTGGAAGTTGTACCACTCAGATCCTCATTGGATTCCGCCTTTATGTATTGAGCGGCTCCATACCTTTTCCCCGAAAAATCCCTATTTTAAGCATGCTCGCTGGCAATGTTGGCTAGCCTATCGCGGACAGGAACCCGTTGGGCGAATTTGTGCCCAGATCGACGACCTGCATCTCAGCCGGTATCAGGATCAGACGGGGTTTTTTGGCTTGCTTGAAGCAGAGGAGGAGGCCAGTGTTTTTCACGCCCTGTTCCAGACTGCGGAAAACTGGCTTCAGACTCATGGGATGACGAACGTTAGGGGGCCGTTTAATTTGTCCATCAATCAGGAATGTGGTTTGTTGGTTGATGGATTTGATACGCCGCCCATGATTATGATGGGCCACGCCAGACCTTACTACGCGCAATCGGTTGAACAAAATGCCTATGAAAAGACCCAAGATCTTCTAGCCTATCGGATTGGAATCCATTTTACTTTTCCCCCTGGGGTTTCTCTGTTTCTTAAGAAAGCGAAAATTTCGATGCGGATTCGTCCGTTACGGCGGAAGCATCTGAAAGAGGATTTGGCGATTATCAAAGATATTTACGAAGAGGCCTGGTCAGATAATTGGGGGTTTCTTCCGTTTACCGATGCGGAGTTTGCCGAGATCGGACAACAGCTTAAGCTATTGGTTGAAGATGATTTTGTGCAGATTGCCGAAATTGATGGAGAACCAACGGCGATGTTGGTTGCCTTTCCCAATATGCATGAGGTCATTCGAGATCTGAATGGGCAGCTATTCCCATGGGGGTGGCTAAAAATCTTATGGCGCTTGAAAGCGTCCTATCCCCGCTCGGCTCGGGTTGCCTTAATGGGAGTGCGTAAACGATTTCAATCCAGTCCCATGGGGGCGGCGATGGCCTATGGGTTGATTGAGGCTGTGAGGGAGGCCGGGCTTCGTAAAAATATCCAACTAATCGAAACGTCCTGGATTTTGGAGGAGAATAAGCGCATGCGTCACATTCTGGAATCTCTCGGAGCCGAACCATACAAGACGTATCGAATTTATAAGAAGTGTCTTCAATGATTGCAGATATCTGTTTCGTGAGGACATATGGGGCTTGACCACCAATCTGTCGCGGCTCTGGTATTAGCTGGTGCCCGGACCGGTCGAGATCCAGTTGCCCAGGTAGCAGGGGTATCGAATAAGGTCTTGGCACAGGTGGGTGGGGCGCCAATGATTTCGCGTGTATTAAAGACCTTAGACCAATCGCACACGGTGGGAAAAAGAATTTTATGCGGGCCTTCCTGGGAAACGGTACAAGATAATCCATTTCTAGGAACATTGATTGAGTCTGGGGCGGTCCAGTGGGTGGAACCCCAACAAGGGCCGAGTCTCAGCGTTGCGAGGTTTTTAGAGGAACATCCTCAGGAATTCCCTGTTCTGGTAACGACGGCGGACCATGCCTTGTTAACACCAGAGATGGTTGATTATTTTCTGCGTGAGGCGCAAGAAAAGCAGATGGATGTGGCCGTAGGCCTGGTGCCGTATTCCTTGGTTGTGGCGGCCTATCCTCAATCAAAGCGAACGGTCACTCGGCTGACGGGCGGAGGGTTCTGTGGGTGTAATTTATTCGTCCTCTGTACACCAAAGGCTAGGCGAATGGTGGAGTTTTGGAGCCAGGTTGAGCGTGAGCGCAAGCATCCGCTTCGCCTGATTCGAACGCTTGGGGGCTGGGCCCTGGTCCGCTATATGCTTGGTTGGTTATCCCTTGCAGAAGCCCTGAGCCGGCTGGGGCTAAAGCTCAATCTTCATGTGCAAGAAGTGCTGCTTCCGTTTCCCGAAGCGGCGATCGATGTGGACACACCTGAGGATCTTGCCTTAGCGGAAGAAATCTTGGCGAAACGACAAGAAGCCCTCTAGGTGGGAATAGCTGTATGCTACTCCTGCAGGTGTTGGCAGAGCCGAATTTTCAAACAATCAACTACGGTGAGAAATCAAGGGAAGGGCCTTTCACGATTGTTAATTTTTGAACAGTCGCTCAGCTTGTTCTAAATCAGAAGGATTATCGATTTCGGCCCACTTCAACCCTTTAATGCAAAAGGTTGACACATACCCCTGTTGTGCTAATTCGTCGATGAGTGATAAGTACCATTGCTTGATTGCCTCAGGCCTGCGAATCCGCTGGTCTAACGCTGAAAGAAAGATCTTAGGTCCGTTGCCCAGAAATCGGATCATGCCGATGGACTCTCCGTTCACTTGGTCGATGGGGAGTGTCTTGCCAATGCGATCCAAGCGTGTGCTACGGACGATGACTTTCATGTCGTCAGCATCGTAGCGAGGTTTCTCATCGGTGACTAAGGTGATTGGATTGGAGGGAGCTCCCAATAGACCTTCTAGTACGGCTGATTCAAATAGGGTGTCCCCATTAATTAATACAAAATCCTGGGTCATGTGTTCCCGGGCCGCCCAACAACTCATCAAATTATCGGCCATCGCAAAAAATGGATTATAGATGGTGCGGACAGAGCCGGAGGCGATATCCTCAGCCAGAAGAGCTTCGACCTTCTCCGCCCCAAACCCTACCACAATGTGAATGGAGTCAATTCCTAGGCGAAGGAGTTCTTGGATTTGCCATTTCACAATCGATTGTCCACTGACGGGAACGGTACATTTGGGTTTGTCCGCTGTATGTGGGAGTAACCGCTTTCCTTGCCCTGCACTGAGAATAATCGCTTTCATACAGAGAGTCTCCTACAAAGGGATGCACAAATAAATGTCATATTCTACTGTGTTCAAGGTGCCATGTTAAGTCGTTATTTGGCATGGGAAGTCTTGAAACCGGCTTCGGTCGTCCTTTCGATCTTGATCGTGCTTTTTGCCGGGTATAGTTGGGTGACGTTTCTGGCAAGCGCCGCCAATGCCTTGATCCCCTTCACGATGATCATGGGCCTGATTGGGTTGAAAATTGCGATTGCGTTAGAAGTCCTGCTGCCTGTGTCGTTGTACCTGGGTATTATTGTGGGCCTTGGTCGGCTTTACACGGATTCCGAAGTAAAAGCGTTCATGGCTTGTGGAATCAGCCCGTATCGCATCCTTGTCATTATCCTTATTCCCACCTGTCTTGTGGCAGTCGTCGTGGCCATGTGTTCTCTCTTTCTTCGACCTTGGGCCTACGGACATAGTTATCAATTAAAAGCGGAGGCTGAGGCCGGGTTCCGGATTTCCAATTCAGACCCCGGACACTTTTATGAACGTCGTGACGGCTCTTTGGTGTTTTATGCCGAAGCTGTCGATTCTCAGCAACAACGTCTGAAAGGGGTGTTTATTCAAAGTGAAAGTGAAAATGGAAATACTCTGCGGGTCATCTCGGCTCAAGAAGCGGAGGAACGACGCGATGCCAATGGCATTCCCATTCCTTTATTGTTTGATGGTTATGAGTACAAGCTCTCTCGCGACGGGGATATTAAACATATTTCCAGTTTTTCACAAATGGGAATTTACCCCCAGCAACTGTCCACTGATTTTAAGCGGAAGGCCGCTTCTACTGCAGAGCTGTGGCCATCAACAGGGTTGAGAGATATCGCTGAGATCCATTGGAGATTTTCAACGGCTTGTTCCACGATTTTACTTGGCCTTCTGGCAATTCCTTTAAGTCGGGCTGCTCCTCGTCAAGGCAAATATGGCAAGATAGTGGCGGCCATTGTGACCTTTGCGATTTATTATTTTTCCGGAATATTACTGATGACGTTGGTTGAGCAAGGCAATATTTCTCCGTTTCCCGGTCAATGGGGAGCGATTGGGGCATTGGCCCTTATTGTTGGCGTGTTGATCTCGCCCTCTCGTTTGATGAGAACTGATGCGTAAGGCGTGTTGGGTGTAGAGGGGAATGTGGCACGAGTCCAACGGGCCAATGTGTCGGCGGCGTTCCCTCCTTATAATGCCATGACAATTCTGTATCGACATATTGGCCTGAGTCTGCTTCGTGGGTACTTTCCAGTCTTTCTCATTTTATTGGCCGTGTTTAGCCTAATTGTGTTTGTCGATGAAATTGATGAAGTGGGAAAAGGACAATATACGTTTTGGGGAGCTATTGAATTTCTAGTGCTGACGATGCCAAGCCGGGTGGTCTTCCTGGCACCTTTTATCGCTCTTCTCGGGAGCATAATGGCATTAGGAGGTTTGGCCAATGGCCGTGAACTGATTGCGATGCAGGCGAGTGGAATTTCTCCTTACCAGATCGCCGCAGCAGTCATGAAATATGGCTTTGTGTTTATCGTGGGGGTCGCGATCATGGAACAATTTGTCACCCCCCCTTTGGAGCAGCGGGCATTTTTCGATCGGTCCCTGGCTCTGTCCGAGTCCAAAACTTTCCAGAGCCAACAGGGTTTTTGGTTTAAAGACGGGCGTCGGTATGTGCGTATTCAGAACATGTTGTATGGAACCATTCCACAGGGGATTGATATTTTTGAGTTCCATGATGATGGGCGGATGGTGAGATATCTGCACGCTCGAGAAGCCAACATGGATAATCCTCAGAAGTGGGTGCTGAAGCAGGTAAAAAAGAAAATCATCCATGGGCAGGCGTTTTCCAAGGAATATGTAGAAGAAATGGAATGGGATTCGCCTCTTAAACAACGAGAAATGCGGTTATTAACACT
Organism: Nitrospiraceae bacterium; assembly: GCA_003523945.1. Classification (GTDB taxonomy): domain Bacteria; phylum Nitrospirota; class Nitrospiria; order Nitrospirales; family UBA8639; genus Nitrospira_E. Next base: position 14,337 of record DOFS01000356.1, read on the forward strand.
TCCGACCTCCTCCCTTTCCCCTTCCGATCTGTATCGTTATGTGAAAGTGTTGGAGCGAAAGGGCCAGAATGCGGTGCGCTACGAATTGGCGTTTTGGGAAAAGGTTTTTCGTCCCCTCAATGCGGGATTAATGATTTTGGTGGCGATTCCCTTTGCGTTTGGTCCCTTTCGAGCCGCAACGACCGGAAAGCGAATCCTTATGGGAACGATCACTGGATTGGGGTATTATTTGATTGCGAAGGTCCTGGAGCAGGTCGGAGTCATGATGGGATTGCCTCCGGTGTGGACCATGATCGCGCCGTTTGTCAGTTTATTGGGTGTGACAATTCTTTTTTGGCGGCAATTTTTATAGAACCGGAAGAAATATTACCTGTTGAGGGGAAGGGTACGAGAAAAGGCAAATTGTTCTTTTCCCTGAAAGTAGCTATAAAGAGAGGCGGATAATTCAAAGGACTTTCCTGTGTGGTTTAGAGAAAAAAGACAATATTGACTTTCGTACCCTGGTCTACTGCCATTGGCGCTGGCTGATGGGACTCCAACGACGGGAATGGCCCGGTCTGGTGTGTTCAGATACGCCAACGAACTTTTATGGGTATGTCCATGAAGGATCAGGTCTACCGGGTGCCGGTTGAGGACGGCTTCTAACTGGAGGGCATTGGTTAAGCGTTTTCTCCAGGCTACCGAATGGGTCAAAGGAGGGTGGTGAATGAGGAGAACTTTAAAGTAGGGCTGCAGGGTCTCAAGGGAAAGGCATGTTTCGATCTGGCGGAGTTGTTCTAAATCCAAGGTCCCTGTGGCCAAAAACGGGAGAGTGGGAGAGGCGGTCGATAACCCGATAAAGGCAATGGGGCCACGTAGGCGGAGACTGGGGAAATTCAGAGGAGCGGGGGATCCGTCCCTCATGCTGGTGCCGTTGTCAGACCGAAAATAGGGTTCCCATTCCTTGAGAGTGGATTCATAGGAAGTGGAAACATAGGCTTCATGGTTTCCAGGAATCACCGTGGTTTCTGCTATGTTTTTCAGTGAGTCGAGCCACTGACGAGCTTCCGCAAATTCTTCCGGTAGCCCCAGATGAGTTAAATCTCCAGTGATAACAATATGATCAAGATCCTGATTGAGAAGAGAGTTTACAAGCAGGTCCAAGACCTCCCGGCGGTGCTCGGCTCGCCGATGAGTTTTCCATGAAATGTAACCCATGATTCGTTTATTGAGAAGGGTCGTCCATGAAATATGTTGCAGGGACGTGAGATGAGGATCGGAGAGGTGAGCAAATTTAAAACTACCTGGTTGTAACGAATTCATGGGTCCCTCAAAACCTACCTGATCATGGACATGGGTGTAGTATACGAGGCCATGATGGCGTTGAACAGAGGGGCATGGCATAACCAACGGGTGACAAAAGGGACAATTCCTAACTTGGGCTTCGGGGAACAGAACTAATGGGAAAATATTGGTACCTTCTACATGATCCAGGCATTCGCTTATGGAACCTTTCCTCTGAAGAACGTCTGGGGCGGGTGCTTCGAGGGTTAGGTTTTGAGCAGAGGCTAGAGGATCTTCAACAACTTCCTGAAAGCAGCTCGGTGCTGTTTGTGCGAGGAGATTTCCTATTTGATGAACGGGTGTTACAGACTCTTGGTAAGGAAATGAATCTTGTTTTTCAGGTGCAGAACCAGAATACGGTTATTCCTGTTGCATCTCATGTTGAGGCCGGTAAGGCTCAGATGGCCTTAGAGGGCCTACTTGCCGGGCGTGTGGACTCGATGCAAGGGGTCCGAACTATCGGGCTGAACGATTTATCCAGTACCTTCTCAAAAACACTTAAGAAAACCAATGCCCCTTTTGTCTTGCCGATTCGCCTTAAGGATAAAGACAGCCTGGAAGAGCAATTATTTGCCGGGTCCTATAAGGGAGTTACCGACTTGGTCACCAAATTTCTTTGGCCTCTTCCTGCAAAATGGGTCACCCGATTTTGTGCCAATCAGGGAATTCGGCCCAACCATGTGACGGCGCTGAGCTTCGTACTGGCGATTGCCGCAGGGGTCCTTTTTTGGAAAGGGGAATTGCTGTGGGGCTTGCTTCTTGGCTGGTTCATGACCTTTTTGGATACGGTTGATGGGAAGCTGGCTCGTGTGACCATTACGTCAAGCTGGTGGGGAAATATTTTTGACCATGGCATCGATTTAATCCACCCACCCTTATGGTATTGGGCCTGGGGAATGGGGTTGGTCAGCTTTTCTCCGGATTTGTTGGGACTTTCCCCTGGATCTCTGATTGCCGTGATTGTTGCCGGATATATTGTGGGAAGGCTCGTGGAGGGCTTTTGGCATCTAGTGGTTGCGAAATTCGGGATATTCCTCTGGCGGCCATTTGATTCGTTTTTTCGATTGGTCACAGCCCGGCGAAACCCAAATTTAATTTTTTTAACTTGTAGTGTCGTGGCAGGTCGTCCGGATATGGGACTGGAAATGGTTGCGGTGTGGACCGTAATCTCTTCTGTAATTCTTTTGCTTCGCTTTATGATGGGGATGTGGAGCAAGCTTAGAGGTGATGCGCCTCGATCGTGGTTGACGGAAATTGATCCCGAGAAGGACCGGAGTGTTCTGGCAGTCAGGGTCTTTACAAATCCGCCAGCCACAGCTGAGTGAAACCCTAAAGCTCCTATTTTGGTTAAATGCTTTTGAATATGGTTCTGCTTTGCCTTGTATGGTCTGCTTATGTCTTGTAGCCAAAGGGACGATGCCATTCGAATCGGACTGCTCAGTAATCCACTCAGCGGAAGAAATAAACGCCATTTTTCATCTTTTCGTGCGGTCTTTCAGTCTCATTCGAACGTTGAACATGCGGAGGTGGTGACTCCGGACGATATTTCAAAGTCCCTGGCTGTGTTTGCAAGCCGTCAGGTGAATCTGGTCCTTATTAACGGAGGGGATGGGACCATTCAAGCTACGTTGAATGCGTTGATAAATGATCGGGCATTTCCCAAATTACCTCTGGTAGCGGTACTTCCCGCAGGAACGGCCAATTTGATTGCCGGAGATGTGGGCCTGGGGCCCTACAGCCCCGAGACGATCACGAAATTATTTGAGGCTCTACCAACTCTATCATCGGTACATCAGACGACACGGCATCTCCTCCGGCTACAATTTTCAGATGGAAAAGAGCCTTTGCACGGCATGTTTTTTGGAATTGGAGCTATTTATTCTGGAACCCAGCTTGGTCGGGAAACAAAGCAATCAGTGGGACGCCTAGGAGAATGGGGAGCTGGACTTATTTTTGCCAAATTTCTGATAGGGTTGGCCTCTGGATCCCAAACCGGCCTGCAACCCGTGTCTGCGGGTCTATCGATAGACGGAGGCGATGCCATAAACCAGAAGTGTTTAATGTTAATGGTGACCACACTGGAGCGGTTATTTCTCGGGATGAAACCTTTCTGGAATCCGAATTCAGGTCTTCTCCGTTATACCGGCGTGACCGTTCCTTACCGCTATTTATGGCGGATTCTCCCGAGCGTACTTCGAGGGAAAGGGCATCCATTGGCCACTAAGGCCAATGGCTACGATAGTCAAAACCCTAGAGAAATTCGATTGCAGCTCACCAGCGGGTTTGTGCTTGATGGGGAGGTATACGACCCGCCCGGCCATGGCCAGGCGATTATTCTAGGGTCCGGTGGTGAAGTGTCCTTTCTGCAGCTTCAGTCTTAGGTCTAATGATGTTATCCCTCCAACTCTTGGATGTGGTTCGTCAACCCAGTAAACGGGCGTTGCCCGAAAGCATTAACGCTGTGAGTCAGGCATTAGAGCGAAAGTATGGTCGTGCCACCATGGGAATATTATTTTACGGCTCTTGCCTGCGAGCCAGATCAGATCAGGAAAGTTTGGTGGATTGTTATGTCTTGGTGGAGACGTATTCCGCAGCCTATCAATCGAAATGGTTGGCTGCGGCCAATTGGGCTTTGCCACCCAATGTTTTTTATTTAAGTATCCCGTTTGCTGATCGGATGATTCGTGTGAAATATGCGGTCCTTTCCTTGACTGACTTTGAGCGAGGTGTCACATCTCATTGGTTTCACTCCTATTTTTGGGCGAGATTTGCCCAGCCAACCGCTTTGCTTCTGGCAGCAACCCCTGAGGTTGAACGACGAATATTTCATGGGTTAGTGCAGGCCGTCAGAACTTTTGTAGGAAATACGCTCCCGTATATGACACAGGCATTTACGGCCGAACAATTGTGGCAGACGGGGCTGATGCTAACCTACGGAGCGGAACTCAGGTCTGAACCCAAGGGAAGAGTGCAAACTCTGTGGGCACATGATCGGGAGTATTATGAACGGGTTACACAGGCCTTGCTCTTGAGTCAGCCGTCTTGTCTCCGGATCGACCAGGGAGAAGGGCAATCCCGATATATGGTTACCTACAACAGCCGGGAACGTCTAGGAAACCGTTACGGTTGGGTGGTTCGGAAGATTCAGGGGAAAATTTTATCGATTCTCCGATTGATGAAAGCGGCCTTTACCTTTCAGGGGGGGGCAGACTATCTGATTTGGAAAATCGAGCGGCATTCCGGAGTGAAAATCGAATTAACTCCGGCGCAACGGCGACATCCCATTTGGGCTGGCCTGACGACCTTTTGGCGTCTCTATCGCCAAGGGGCCTTCCGGTAAGTAAATGGTGGGCCAGATGGTGGTACCTACACTCCTTGCTGTCCAAAAATGATTGGCATTCACTATTTAGATGCCGGTCTGACATTGGTTGTCGAGAACTTCTCTCCCACGCGGTCATTCCCGATTGGTGATGCCGGGGCCAAACCCGCCAACACTATTAACCCCTTGTACACAATTGTTAGTTAAATAAATGCCAGTGGTCTTAATGAAGATTAGGTCATCCCCTTCAATCCGTTATTCAGGGGAAATTTTGGTGTGAAGTTATTGGTCGCGGTTGACCATGTAGCAGGCGGTGATGGAGAGAGATCGCTTAGCGGTGCAGGCGGGAAACGGCTCAAGGTCGAGGGCTGCGGCCTCGACGTATTCTCGCGCTCGAGCGGTGGAATAGGCCAGAGATCCTTGTTTTTGCATCAATTGGATAATTTTCGTGACGTCCTCATCCTCAATTGTATGCGCCAAAATCTTTTCGGTGATCCATTGGTTGTCTTGGGGGGAACAGGTCTGGAGAAGGTGGAGGAGTGGGATGGTGATCATGCCCTGACGAATATCCTGCCCAAGGGCTTTGCCGAGCTTTACCCGGTCTGCAGCATAATCCAAGCGATCGTCAGCCAATTGAAAGGCCATTCCAAGATGGTAGCCAAACCGATAGAGAGCGGCCTGTTCTTCTAAAGAGGCACCTCCAACGATTGCCCCAACTTTACAGGAAGCGGCAACGAGGGCTGCAGTTTTATATTCAACAATTTTGAGGTAGGCGGCCTCCGACAAGTGTGGCTGACTATTGGCGCAGAGTTGAAGAACCTCTCCTTCAGCCATCTTTCGGCACGCATC